>DJFO01000158.1:6979-16955 GCA_002432555.1 Marinagarivorans sp. UBA5870 | reverse complement strand
GGGTACTTAGGTCGAGCTGGCGGCTGTCATAAGCGCTGTCGGCGTAGCCGGGTTCGGGAAGGGTGAAGCGCCGCTGAGACCGGCTGTCGCCCTCGGTGTAACCCACCTGCAGATCGAGCCCGATATCGCCTCCGTACCAACTGACGAAGCCGGTAATGCTGTAAAGGTCGGATTCGAGATCACCGCCGTCATGCCGGTAGTCGACGTCATAGGTGTTCCAATCCAAAGCGGCGCCTATGTTCAGAGCGGGATTCAAGCGGTACCCCATNNNTGCTCGTCTCGCCCTGGTCGAAGTCCTCCCATTGCAAGGACGATAGGAAAGTCCAAGGCGAACCGAGATTGTCGCCGGCGGCGGCGCCCAAGGGCAGGACTGTATCATTGATGCTGACGCTGGCGCCGCCGCCCTTGGCCTGAGTTAGGCTGCGGTAAAGCCGCGTGGTTTTATTGCGAGAATTTTCCAGGAGCAGGCTGCGCTGGGTCAGCGCCTCGTCCGGCGCGACCTCCCGCAGTTTGAAGTTGAGGATTTCTGGGGCGAAGGTATAGGGAACCAAGCTGTTGCACGCGTCGCGGTAAACTTCCGTAAGATCCCCGTTTTCCCCGTAACAGAATTCATCGAGCATGCCGGCGACCGCCTGGGCAGTGTTGCTCGCCGCGTAGGGCACAAGTGCCGGGCCTTCAGCGACCACGTCGACCATTACTGTCGCGGAACCGCCGTAGCCCGTTTCGTCCACAACTTCATAAGTAAAAAAGTCCTCGCCGATGAACCCCGCAGGCGGCGTGTAGTTCAAGGTGTTGTCTTCATTGAGAACCACCGTGCCCTGACCTTGGGTAAAACTTGCGATGCTCAAGGTGTCCGATTCGGGGTTGTCCGAGGAGTCGTTTGCCAATACGTCTATGTCGACCGACCCGCTGTCGACGACCGCGAGCGCGAGGTCGTCTTCCGGAATAGCCGCCGCTTGGACGTCTGCAATGGCGGCAGCGAGCAGAAAAAGCGAAAAAGACTGGGTTACCTGTTTCATTAATGTGGCCTTCGATCAATTAATGAATTACCAATTGCTGATTTGCGGACCGCCATTGTGCACAGCGCGGTCAAGGCGCACGCACAATAGTTGGCGCGGGAAAAATTGCGAGAAATTGGGGCATATTTCCCTGTTTTTCGCAAGGCCGCAGCATGGGCGATCGAGGGACCAAAGGCGGAAACGAGCGGCAGCCCGAAAGGCTGCTGCCATAGGCGACGACAGCGTTAGGAAAGGCAGACTGGAACGGGCCGCAGCGGAAAAATCTCGTTGTTAGCGGCAGGTGCAGTGAATTGCGTGCGCCTTGCCCTACTGGATGGTTTCCTGCCCCGGCAGGCTTATCACTTCAGGTTGCGCGCGCGCGTGCAGTGTTTTGGCAAAGGCTTGTTTCAGGAGGGGCACGCCGACGCGGAATTCGGTCGCTAGGGCGCGGGCACTCACTTGACCCGCGCTGTCGCGATGCTCGATAAAAAGATGCAGATAGTGCTGTCCGTCGCTGGTGGCTATGAGTTCCACCGGCAGTCGCAAGGTTTCCGTCCCGTCTAATTCAAATTCCCAGTCGGTGGTGCTGCCGACGAATAAAAGATCACCGCTGGCTTCCAGATGGACCCGTAGAAAACCGTCCCTCAGGTGAGTCTGCAATTGCAGTTCTACCGTCTGGGCAACCGCCAGCGGCAGACTTCGCAATCCGGGACTCAGCAGTTCCACATCGATGGACGGCTTGCCCGGGGAGCGATGCGCGTGTACGTCGAGGTGATGGCGCGGCGCGGGCAGAAGCCGCTGTTCGGCGGCCGGCTGCAACATCAGGGACCCGTCGTTTGGCCAGGGCGCTTGGTGGATCAACATTCCAGGCGGGAGCTGGCGCGCGGCAGTCGCCGCGAGAGCGGTGAGAAATAACAAACCTATGGCTGCCAAGGTTGCCGTGTATTGCATACGTACGCTCCTGTTGTGTTTCACCGGTTATTGAATTCGCACATCGAAACAGGCAAGTCCGCCATTGCCGGGGTGACCATCGGCGTTGCGGGCTTCGTAGATCTCGAATACATAATCGCCGCCGTTTAGATAGCGCTGGGCGTTTTCGCTATTGGGGGTGCCGTTTTCGACGGACCCGACCTCCGCGCCCCGGCGGAAAATCCGCAGTTGCGGGTTGGTCTGAGCGAGGCTGCCGCCGTTGCGGTTGGCCGCTATGGTGTAATTGCGCGTTTCCGGCAAGGTAATCCGGATATAACGGCGCACATCCAAGCCGTTGTAGTCTTGAAAGCCGCTGTCGCTGCACAAGTTCACCGTCTGCCCGAGAACCGCGGTGTGATAGAGCGGCAGTGCGACGGCGGAGCCGGCGTCGTTGGTCTCGCCTTCACCGTACCAGCCGCTGCCGTAGATGGCCGAGCCTTCCAACATGGCGGCCACGTCCCGCTGCAAGTCCGGATGCTGGTTACTTAATTCGGCGGCAAACGCATAGACGGACGCAAACCCGGCAAAATCGAGATAGCGCGGGCTGGTCAGTACCTCGTAGATCGGTTTGAAACCGAGGCTCAGGTGATCGGAGTTGTCGTTTTGGCTGTCGAACAGATCGTAAAGAAATGCCTGCACCGCGGCTTCGCTGTACCATCCCTGATTGCTGAAACTGCGGTTTTCCACGTTGATCGCGAAACCCAGTGACTGACTGACGCCGAGAGAATCGCGGTAGACGGGATCGCCGGACACCATGCCGGCAAAGGCGTTGCCCCAGGCCTCGCCGAAAGCGACTCGCATATCCAGGCGCGAAGTCTGGCTGTGGCTCCCGCCAATGCTCTCGGTGCGACCGAGTTGATGCTCCAAGTAGTGGCCGAATTCGTGTTGCACCACGCCGCGGTCGTACTCGTCCGAATCGTTGTCGGCGGCACCGAGCAAATAGATAGACGGCCCGGCGGAGGTGTAAAAGGAGGTGCCTATATGGCCTTCGCTGAGATCGCCATCGATCGCGATGTTGCCGCTGCTCCAGTAAACGCTCAGAGGCGGGAGCACGAGGGTTGGATCCGCTGCAACTACGGTCTGTACCGCGTCGTACAGTGAATCGAGAATCGCAAAAGGCGCGGCGCTGCGAGCGGCCGTGTAAGCCTCGCCGGTCCAGCCGGATGCCGCGTGCAGGTTGCGCACCTGGTGAGGACCGCTGCCCACGTTAGCGAGGGAGCCTTCGAGCACATACTGTGCATTGCCTTGAGTGTTGTCGCGCACCTGGATATCCCAGGCCGCCCCGTTACTGCCGCGCAGTTCAGCCACTACCCGCACTCGCAGGCTCAGATCCCGATTCACCTGCATGGTGTAAGCGCCCTGGGCGTCGGTCGCCGTTTTCTGCACGACTCGACTTGACCCGTCGAGCAGCTGAACCGTGACACCGCGTGCGGGCAAAGCGACGGTTTTGCTGTAGTCCAGACCTTTGTAGCTGCGCCCTTCAAAGGGAATCCGGTCGTAAGTAATGCGCCCGGAGACCGCCACTTGATCCGCTGCCGGTGTAGGCACTATGACCGCGGGAACCACGGGCGCTGGGGGTGTGGCAGAGGGTTCATTCGACAGTACCTCGCCCGTCTCGACGGCGGGGGTGGGGCTCATGGCCACGGTGGCCGGCTCGCCGGTCGAGGTGTCCGGCGCGCTGGACGACCCGCCGCCACAGGCGGTGAGCAAAAAGGCCGCGAGCAAGGGGAAACCGGTTTGGACGAGATACTGCCTGAACATCGTTGATCACTCTCTCGCAGCCGCGGGCGAGGCGGGTTTGGCTATAAAAATTCGCTTAACCGGACGTTGGGTTATAAAGAGCGTCTCTTTTAACAACGTCGCGTAATGACAAGCCTAGTTCAGGGTCACGGGCTTACGACCCGGGGCGGGAGGCGGCAGAAGGAGGCGGTGCCGGAGTTCCAATCGAGGATCTATTCCGTCAAAGTGCGAAACCGGCGGAGGTCAAATTTTCAAGTTATAGAAGAAGCCACAGAGGCGGGTTTTAATTGCCTGCGGCTTTAAAACCAGCGGCTTTATCGCGGTATAACCTAATAAACGTTCGACGGCCCGGAGCCAGTCGGCCGGATTTTCGACCCGGATTTCGACGAGTGGCGTTATCAGCTGCTCTAGCGGGACTGCAGGCGGGAGCCTGCGCCGGCCCGTGAATGCGTTGTCGCTAGGTCCCTATAACGAGCCAGCCGCCGTTCCGCTTATCAGCGCAAATTCCCCGTCGACAGCGCCGGTCGGTAACGACTAACCTAGGCGCCGCACACGAGTACTCAGGCACGTCTGCTGACGGGGAGTTAGCAGATCTCGCGTTTGACTAATCTTGCTGTAGGGACCAGATGGAAAAACGATTCGCCGGCTGGCGGCGCAGCTTTTATATAGCACTCTGGAGTTGGTGTCTGGCGGCGGCGGCGGTCGCCGGCACGGTTGGCACTCCGCCGGAGTTGCGCTTTCAGCGGGTCCTCGAAGATTCGGAAGCCATTAAACGCAACGCGTCCGCGCTTATGACCGTGGTGCAGGACAGCACCGGTTTTATGTGGTTCGGCGGCGAGAATGGTCTGGCTCGTTTCGATGGTGTCCAGTTCAAACGCTACGAGCCGTCGCCGGAGCCCGGCGGGCCGCCTTCTAACATAGTGCGCGGTCTGCTGGTGGATCACAAAGGCGTCATGTGGGTAGCCACAGATCGCGGTCTCTGTCGTTACACCGCCGAACTCGACCGGTTCGAGGTATTCCGGCCGGTGCTCAATGACCCGGCAACCCTCCCGCACAACGTCATTACTTCGCTCGCCGTCGATCAAAACAATCGGCTCATTCTGGGCACCGGCAGTGGCATAAGCATCTTCAATGCGGAGCGCACGCGCTTCGACAACCTCGCTTTGACGGCGGACAGTCAGACAACAACCTTCGTCCTGAAAACTTTCGTCGACAGTAAAAATCGCATCTGGGTCGGAAGCCGAGATCACGGCTTATTTTTGCTGGGCGGCAACGGCGAGTTCATTCGTCATTTTGTTGCCAGCCCGGGCGATTCGTCGGCGCTGCAGAGCGACGTGGTGAAAGCCATCGAGGAAGATCAGTTCGGCCGCATTTGGGTGGGTACTTACGGCGGCGGAGTCAGTCGCCTCAATGAAGGGGAGCGCACGTTTACCACCTATATGGCGAATCCCCGCGACCCGAACGCCATAGGAAGCAATACCATCTGGGATATCTACCTAGACAGCTCTGATGATCTCTGGCTGTCGACGGACCAGGGAGGTCTTGCTCGCTACCAGGTGCAAGGCGACAGCTTTGTCCACTACCGACACAGCGCCTTCGACCGGAACACACTCGCATCCAATAAGGTGCAGGCGATCTATGAGGACAGCGAGCAGAACCTCTGGATCACTACCTTTCCCGACGGTATCAATTTTTACGATCGACGCCACAGCCAGGTTACCAACTATACGCACCGGCAGAATGAACCCAACAGCCTGACCAACAGTGCGGTACTCGACTTCATGCAGACCACCGACGGGCTCCTGTGGATCGGCACCGAAAACGGCTTGAATCTCTTCGATATCGACCAGCGCCGGTTCGTCGGGCGGTACGTGCGTGAGCCGGGTAGCGCCACGGGACTGCAGGCCAGTTCCGTTTTAAGTCTGGCCGAAGACCATAACGGCGATATTTGGGTGGGTACTTGGGGCGGCGGATTGCACCGGTTCGATCGGGTCAACGAGACGTTCACCCACTACGGGCCGGCGCGCGACCAGCCGGGCAGTCTCAACAGTGCTTTTATTTGGGACATCTTCCTGGACCGGGACAACCGCTTGTGGATCGGTACCGAAACCGGGGGCCTCAACCGGTATGTGCGCGAAACCGATAGTTTTGAACACTTCACCCTCGACCAGCATGATCCTCAATCTATTTCCAGTAACTTTGTCTGGGCCGTGTTGGAGGACAGCCGCAATCGGTTTTGGCTCGCAACCGTCGATGGCCTCAACACCATGGATCGGGCAACCGGGCGTTTCACCCGCTATGCGAAGGCGAGCAACGATCCCAAGACTCTCAATAGTGTGCGCATTCGCGCGCTTATGGAGGACTCCTCGGGGCGCGTATGGATCGGCACTCAAGACGTGGGTGTGGTGATGTTCGACTACAGCGACGAGACCTTTACCCATTTGAAATGGCCCGATAGCCTGGCGCCCCTCGTGACAAGCTTTGTCGAAGACAACCTCGGTTATGTGTGGGCTTCAACCGCCAACGGCATTGCTCGCATTGAACCCTCAACCCTCGAAGTGCGCTCCTTCCACCGGCGCCACGGTCTTGTAGGCGACAATTTCAATCGCGACGCCACATTCAAGGATCGTAAAGGACAACTGTATTTCGGCGGCACCGACGGCTTTTCCGTCTTCGACCCACGCGCTTTCATGCGCGGTAGCGATAATTTCCCCCTGGTGCTCACCGACTTCCGCCTGTATAACCGGTCGCTGCCGATCGGCACGACGGACTCCCCGTTGAAGCGGGCGATCACCTATACCGATGTGCTGGAGTTGCGCCACAACCACGCTATGTTTTCCCTGGCTTTCGCCGTACTGAACTATCGGGTGGCGGAGGAGAGCCGGTACGTTTATCGCCTGCAGGGTTTCGACGAGGAATGGCATCAGACCGACGGGGCCAACCTGGCGACTTACACGAACCTCAGCCCAGGAAGTTACGTTTTCCAAGTTCGCAGTTCCGATCGCGATGGCAACTGGAACAAAAACATGGCCCAGGTCGCCATTCGCATTCTGCCACCCCCATGGCGCAGCTACTGGGCGTTCGGCGTCTATGGTGTATTGGCGCTGCTGGTGGTGTTGTTTTTGATTCGGATGTTTCTCAAGCACATGGAACTCGACAAACAGCGGGCCCTGAACGCGGAGCTGCTGCGGATCAACAAGATCAAGGACGCGTTTCTCGTGAATACGTCCCACGAACTGCGCACGCCGATCAGCAGCATGATCGGCCTGGCCGAAGCCATAGTGCGCGAAGACCGGGACCGGCTGCCTGCAACCGCGGAACAGCGCCTTAGCCTCATTGTCGCCCACGGCAAGCGCCTATCGAACCTGATCAACGACATACTCGATTACGGCAACTTTGCCGACCGCAAGCTGGAACTGCACCTTGAGCGGCTCGCCCTGCGACCGCTGGTGGAGGCGGTGCTGCAGATTTCTCGGCCCCTCGCTTACGGCAAGTCCCTGCGGCTCCTCAATGAGCTGGATCCGGCTACGGCCTGGGTGACGGCAGACCGCAACCATATCAAACAGGTGCTGACCAACCTGATCGGCAACGCAATCAAATATACCGAGCAGGGGGAGGTGCGCATCACCGCCCACGTGGACGGGCCTAAGCTGCGGGTGCAGGTCAGGGATACAGGCTGCGGCATCAAGCCTGAAATGTCCGACCGAGTTTTTACCCCCCAGCCCAGCAAAACTCTCGGGGAGCAGGTATTGGCTGGCGCAGGTCTCGGGCTGGCGGTGACCAAACACCTGGTGGAACTGCACGGGGGCACCATCGAATTTGAAACCCAGTGGGATGGCACCGAAGGAAGCGCGCGGCACAAGTTGCCGAGCGGCACTTGTTTTACCTTCACCCTGCCGTTGGCAGAACCGCAAAATCCCCCGGTCTCGCCACCGGCCTCTGCACCGCCGTCGCATGCGCTGCCGGCAGCCGCGCTGGAGAAACCGGAGCCGACACCAGAAAAATCACGCGCCGCGCTGCGGGAAACTCTGGTCGGGGAGATGGCGCCACCCGCCAACGGCGCTTCTTTCACGGTCCTGATTGTCGACGATGATCCGGTCAACCGCATGGTGTTGAGCGGCATTCTGAGCCTGCACGACTACCAGATCCTGGAGGCGGGCAACGGGCCCGAGGCCCTGCATCTGGTACTGCAGGAGGGGCGCGGAGTCGACTTGGTGATCTTGGATGTCATGATGCCGCGCATGTCCGGCTTCGAGGTCTGCCAGCGCTTGCGCCAGTCCTTCCCGCCCGAAACTCTGCCAATAGTGTTTCTCACCGCCCGCCACGGCGGCGAGGACATCAATGTCGGCTTGGGGGCCGGCGGCAACGAGGTGCTCTATAAACCGGTCAGCAAAGAGGTGCTTTTGCCACGCGTAAAACATTATCTGCTGGAACTGGAGCGCGGCCGGCGGCTTGCCGTGCGCTGAAGATTTATTATCCACAACAGGGTTTTNNTCCATAACAAGGTTTTCCATAACAGGAGTTACGCCATGAAATGTACCGCCTGCAACCAGGGTCGCCTGGTTCCCAGCTTTCTCGAAGCTCAGTTTCGTTGCCACAGCTGCGATCATTGCGGTGGACATTGGATTTTGATCGAAGACTATGTGGCCTGGCGCGAGCGCCACCCGGACTATCCGTTCAGCGATACGCTGGTGGAGAGCGCGGATCAAGATACCAGCCGCGCGCTGGTTTGCCCGGTCACCGGCACCCTGATGAGCAAATTCCGAATTCAGAGCAACAGCCCGCGCAAGCTGGATTACAGTACTCGAGTCGGAGGAATCTGGCTGGACAAGGGCGATTGGGACCTATTGAAGGCGGAGGGACTAGCCGGTTGCCTGAACGTGCTGCTCACGGAACCCTGGCAACAAAAAATTCGCGCGGATCAGACCCGCGCGACTTTCACCAACCTCTATAAACAGCGTTTTGGCGAAGCCGATTACGCCAAGGCGCGCGACATCCGTGACTGGTTGTTAGACCACCCCCTGAAAGCGGAGCTGCGCTCGTATCTTCTGGCGAAGGACCCCTACTCCGCGAGCTGATGGCAGGCGCCGGTCGGCATGTTTTAGTGCCAGAGTTTGCCGCTACAGGCTCTGGCGATTTTCGAAGCGAGCTCTCACATCCTCGCTGCGCGCTCCGAGTCCGCTCAGCNNGAGTAGTGTGAAAATCTCCAAACGCCCCAGGAGCATGGCGACGCAGAGAATCCATTTTGCAGCGCTATTGATATCGCCAAAATGGGCCGACACCTGTCCCATGCCCGCGCCGAGATTATTCAGACACGCCCCAACCGCCGTGAAGGCGGTGGTGAAATCAACCCCGGTGCCCAGCAGCAGGATACACAAGACCAGGTAGGCCATGAGATAAACGGCGAAGAACCCCCATACTGCCTCGATTACGCGATTGGAAATTCCTTCCGCACCGAGTTTGAGCGGCAGCATCGCGCGCGGGTGAATTAAGCGCTGGATTTCGCGCAGCCCCTGGCGCGCGATGAGCAGGATTCGAATCATCTTGATACCGCCTCCGGTTGAACCGGCACAGGCGCCCATCAGAGAGCACATAAACACAAAGAGCGGCAGCGCCGGCGGCCAGACGGTATCGTCGACAGAAACGAAGCCGGTGGTGGTCAGGCTGCTGATCAGCGCAAAACTTCCATGCAGAAGGCTGCCACCCAGGCCGTAGGTGCCGGAAAAATAGAGCACTGTCACCGTCGTCGCCGCTCCGGCCAACAGCATGTAAGCGTAGAACCGACACTCGGGGTCGCGCAGGTAATGGCGCAGGCTGCGCCCCTGCCAGGCGATAAAGTGCAGGGCGAAGTTGACCCCGGACAGGACCATGAACACCATGCTGATGGCCATTATCCAGGGGCTCTGAAAAAATCCGATGCTCGCATCGTGGGTGGAAAATCCGCCGATTGAGACGGTCGCGTAGGCGTGGCCAACGGCGTCGAACAGGCTCATCCNNCCCCGCCAGCCAGTAGGCGAGGCCGCAAGCCGCGGTGAGCGCCAGATAAATCAGGAAGAGCGCCTTCGCGGTTTCGGTAATGCGCGGCGTCAACTTGCTCTCTTTGACCGAGCCGGGGGTTTCCGCGCGATACAGCTGCAGGCCGCCGACACCGAGCAGTGGCAATATGGCCACGGCAATAACCACAATCCCTATACCGCCCACCCACTGCAGTTGCTGGCGGTAATACAGCAGGGATCGCGGCAACTCATCGAGCCCGGTCAACACCGTAG
>DJFO01000158.1:0-6890 GCA_002432555.1 Marinagarivorans sp. UBA5870 | reverse complement strand
ATCAGGAAGCCGTCGCGGGTGCGCAGCTCCTGGTGCAGGTCATGGGCGGGAAACCACAGCACTAGGCCGGTGCCAAGGGAGACGGCAAACGCCAACAGGAATGTCCAGTGGCCCTGGTCGCCGTACCACAGAGCCACCGCAACCGGCGGCAGCAGACTGGCGCTGAACAACATCAGCAACAGGCCCAGCACTTTGCAAATAATGGCCAGGCGCATCTTAGAAGAAAGTGAAACCCACTTGGAACAGCCGCTCTATGTCCCGGGTAAATCGTTTGTCGACCAGAAACAAGATCACGTGGTCGCCGGATTCGATGCGCGTATCGTCGTGGGCAATTAACACTTCGTAACCGCCGTTGCCCCCGTTTTCCGTTTTTTTACCGCGCACTATGGCGCCTATGGTGGCCCCCTCGGGCAGGTCTATGTCCTCGACGGTGCGCCCAACCACTTTCGAGCTTTTGCTGTCGCCGTGGGCGATCACCTCTATGGCCTCGGCGGCACCGCGGCGCAAGGAGTGCACATTTACTATATCGCCGCGCCGCACGTGGGTGAGCAGGCTGCCGATGGTCGCCTGTTGGGGCGAGATGGCGATGTCGATCTCGCCGCCCTGCACCAGGTCCACGTAGGCGGGATTACCGATGAGGGTCAACACCTTGCGCGCGCCCAGGCGTTTGGCAAGCATGGAAGACATGATGTTGGCCTCGTCGCTGTTAGTGACCGCGAGAAATACGTCGGTGTCTTCCACGTTTTCCTCGAGCAGCAGATCTTTGTCCGAAGCGCTGCCCTGCAGGACTATGGTATGGCGCAACTTTTCCGCGAGAAACGCCGCGCGTTTCTCGTTGTACTCGATCAGTTTGACCGAATAGCGCTCCTCCAATTGGGCGGCAAGGCTGAGTCCGATGTTGCCGCCGCCGGCGATCACCACCCGCTTATAGGGTCGGTCGAGGCGGCGCAGCTCGCTCATAACCGCTCGGATATCCTCCCGGGCGGCGATGAAAAATACCTCGTCATCCGCCTCTATGACCGTGGTTCCCCGCGGGGTGATCGCGTGGTTGCGGCGATAGATCGCCGCAACCCGGGTGTCGACGTTGGGCATGTGTTTGCGCAGAAACCGCAGTTCCTGGCCCACCAGGGGGCCGCCGTAATAGGCTCGCACCGCGACCAGTTGAACACGGCCGTCGGCGAAGTCCACCACCTGCAGTGCGCCTGGCTGTTCCACCAGGCGATAGATGTAATTGGACACGATTTGCTCGGGGCTGATGATGACGTCCACCGGCAGTCCGTCCTTGCGGAACATGCCCGGATAGGCGGCGTACTCCTGCGAGCGAATCCGGGCGATTTTAGTTGGCGTATGGAAGAGGCTGTGAGCGATCTGGCAGGCAACCATGTTGATCTCGTCGTCGCTGGTGACGGCGATCAGCATGTCGGCGTCCTCGGCGCCGGCCTCGCGCAGCACCGACGGGTGGGACGCATGGCCGCAGACCACTCCTATGTCGATGCGGTCGCGCAATTCCCGCAAGAAAGTTTCATTGCGATCGACAACGGTGATGTCATTGGCTTCGCTGGAGAGATTGGTCGCGAGGGTGCCGCCCACTTGGCCGGCGCCGAGAATAACGATTTTCATTGTGGTTGGATCAACCTTTGTAAGGTCGCGGTGGCGCCACCGTTAGACAGGGCGCTTGCGCAAGAGCGCGTAGTAAAATCCGTCGTGGCCGGCCTCCTGCGGCAGGAGCTGCCGACCGAACGTGCAAACGACTCCCCAGGGCGCCTCGATCGGCAGATGCTCGGCATCGTGCGTCGCGCCGACGAAACGGTCGACCAGCTTGTGGTTCTCCTGCGGCAGTATCGAGCAGGTGGCGTAGACCAGCAATCCGCCCGGCTTCAGGGTGGGCCACAGACGCTCAAGCAGCCGCAACTGTAAGCCGGCAAGCTTATCAATATCACTGGGGCGCCGCAGCAACTTAATATCCGGGTGCCGGCGGATCACGCCGGTGGCGGAGCAAGGCGCGTCGAGCAGGATTCGGTCGAAGGGTCTGCCGTCCCACCACTCTTCCGGGCGGCTGGCGTCGGCCGTTCGCAGGTTCGCCTCTAACTGGAGGCGCTGTAAGTTGTCCCGCACCCGGGCCAATCGCGCCTCATCCACGTCCAGCGCCACCACTTCGGCGAGAGCGGGCTCGCGCTCCAACATGTGACACGTTTTGCCGCCCGGCGCGCTGCAGGCATCGAGTACCCGCAGCCCCGGCGCCAGCGCCAGCAGGCCAGCCGCCAGCTGCGCCGCCTCATCTTGCACACTGACCGCGCCGGCGGCGAACCCGGGTAGATCCTGTACCGGCAGCGCCTGAGCCAAAGTAATCGCATCCGGCGCGAATTCGCCCTCGCGCGCGATCGCCGTGCCCTTTAGGCTGGAAAGGTAGCGGCCGCGGTCGCTCTGCCGTCGGTTGACGCGCAAGGTGAAGGGGGGGTGCTGATTGTTCGCCAACAAAACCTCGTGCCATTGGTCGGGCCAAGCGCGCCGCACTTCATCGATCAGCCAGAGCGGGTGGCTGTACACTTCTGCGGGATTCGCGGCGCCCGCTTCGGAGAGTTCTTCTCGGCGGCGCTGGGCGTTCCGCAACACACCGTTGAGCAGGCCTTTGGCCCAGACTTTTTTCAGGTCTGCCGCCGCCTCGACGGTGGCGCTTATGGCGGCGTGGTCGGGAATACGGGTAAAAAACAGCTGATAAAGGCCGAGGAGGAGCAGGGCGTGCACGTCAGCATCCTTAGCCTTCAGCGGCTTGGGCAGTAGCTGCTGCAACATGCCCTCCAGGCGCTGGTACATTCGGCAGACGCCGTAACACAGCTCCTGCACCAGGGCGCGGTCCGGTGAACTCAGTTGGGGATAGGGAGGCAGGGCGGCGAGGGACTTGTCACCGCGCAACACCTCCGCCAGAAAGCGGGCAGCCAGGGTGCGGGTGTTCACGAGCCGCCCAAGACTGTGCCGGGGCGAAAACGGTCCGCGGCACCGTTCAACAGCTCCCGCGCGGCCATCACCTTTTTACCCGGCAACTGGAGCGATAAGAGGCGCAGGGCAGTGCCCTGGCCGCAGGCGACAAGGATCGTTTGGTCCGCCGATATTATGCTGCCCGGAACCGCTTTGTGCGGCTGTACTTCCGCTTGGGCTAAATGGATCCGTAGGTTTTCTCCCTGACTTAAGGTAAAAGCAACGGGGAAGGGGAAAAAGGCCCGGGTACGCCGTTCAAGCACGGCGGCGGGCAGGGACCAGTCGAGCGCTGCTTCTTCTTTAGTGATTTTCCGAGCATAGGTCGCTTGCCGCTCGTCCTGCGGCACGGGCTTGGCAGTGCCGTCGGCCAATTGGTCGAGTGCCTCCAGCAGCGCGGTGGGCCCAATACCCGCAAGTCGATCAAACAGGCTGGCCGCGGTGTCCTCTGGCGCAATGGCACAGGGGCGGCTGAGCAACATGGGGCCGGTATCGAGTCCCGCATCCATTTGCATAATGGTGATGGCGGTGGCCGGATCACCCGCCTCGATCGCGCGCTGGATAGGTGCCGCACCACGCCAGCGCGGCAGGAGAGAGGCGTGCACATTGATGCAGCCCAACCGGGGAATATCCAGCACGGCCTGCGGCAACAGCAGACCATAGGCCACCACCACCATCACATCGGGATGCCAAGCCGCAAGGCCCGCCTGGGCAGCAGGATCCTTCAGGGACACCGGCTGCTCGACCGGCAAACCCGCCTCGAGTGCCACCTGTTTGACTGGTCCGGCCTGAATCTTTTTGCCGCGGCCCGCCGGCCGATCCGGCTGGGTGTAGACAGCGACGATTTGGTGGGCACTGCCGAGCAGCGCCTGTAGGTGAACGGCGGCAAACTCGGGCGTGCCGGCAAATACGATCTTCAGCCCACTAGTGGCCATGGGTTCCCCGCTTTACTCAGGATTCGTTGCGCTGCTTCTCGAGCTTGCTGCGGATCCGTTGGCGTTTGAGGTTGGAGAGATAGTCGACAAAGAGCTTGCCGTTCAGGTGGTCGCACTCGTGTTGAATGCACACGGCGAGCAGGCCTTCCGGTTCCAAGGTGAAGGGATCGCCATTGCGATCCAGCGCCGTGACCCGAACATGGCGCGGGCGGGTGATTTTTTCATAAAACCCCGGCACGCTCAGGCATCCCTCTTCGTAGTCAAATAAGGTTTCGTCGAGCACCTCTATCGCTGGGTTGATGAATACCAGCGGCTGGTCGCGGTTGTCCGAAACGTCAATGACGACGACTTGCTCGTGGACGTTGACCTGGGTCGCAGCCAGGCCCACACCGGGCGCTGCGTACATGGTTTCAAACATGTCATCGATCAACTTACGGATGCGATCGTCAACCTGCTGCACGGGTTTGGCGTGGGTGCGCAGGCGCGGGTCGGGAAAATGCAGTATGGTTAATTGTGCCATCGGCCTTTGTGACAAACTTCTAGTAAATATGGAAATCTCGCTGCTAACATAATGATCAGCCAATAGTTATCAAGGAATTTCCCCTCCCCAACTCTGGCTGTCAACGCAGCAGCATTCGACTATTATAATAACTCATTACTTCTCTAGGGCCGTATGGTACAGGACCGTTGATATGAAAAACCGCATCTTGGGATTGCTGTGCGCATACTTGCTGCTCAGTCAGGCCATAGCCGAAGAACCGGAATTACGAGCTAACTACCCCGAGCAACACATTGTCGTAAAAGGGGACACGCTCTGGGATATTTCCAATACCTTCCTCAGCAATCCGTGGATGTGGCCCGAGATCTGGCATGTCAACCCGCAAATTGAAAACCCGCATTTGATTTATCCCGGCGACGTGATTCGCCTGGTCTATTTCGATGGTAAACCGCGGGTGGTAGTGGACACTTCCAACCGTGTCGTGAAACTTTCACCACAGATACGGACGCTCGACAGCGGTGAAGCCATTCCTTCCATCCCGCTCGACAAGATCAACAATTTCCTCTCGCGCAGCCGCATCGTGACCGCGGAGGAGCTGGAGCGGGCGCCGCACGTTGTGTCCGGGGAGGCTAAGCGCCTGGTGCTGGGCAAGGGCGACCGCCTCTATGCACGCGGCGAATTTGATACGGAAGTTTCCGTTTACGGCGTTTATCGTAAGGGAGATACTTATGTCGATCCGGTGACCGGCGACCTCTTGGGCATTCAGGCGATCGATATAGGCTCCGGTAAGATGCGCGCCCTCGAGGGTGACATTGCCACTTTGTTGATGACGCGCACTACAGAGGAGGTACGCGTGGGCGACCGGCTGTTGAGCGAGGAGGAGCGCGCGGTGGATTCCACCTTCTTCCCCTCGGCTCCCGACGGTGAGGTCAATGCCAACATTATCGCCGTGGAAGGCGGAGTCACCCAGGTCGGTAAGATGGACGTGGTGGTAATCAATCGCGGCGACCGCGAAGGCATGCAAGTGGGTAACGTTCTCGCGGTCTACAAGCGTGGCGGCACCGTAACCGATAGGGTAAAGGGCGATAAGGTTACCCTGCCGGATGAACGCGCCGGTCTGGTGATGGTTTTCCGCACCTTTGAAAAACTCAGCCTCGGACTCGTGCTCGAAGCCGACAGACCCTTGGCGATTAAGGATCTCGTGCGCAACCCTTGAAGTTGCCCGAAGCCCCGCCTAAACGGGGCTTTTCTTTTATGGGTGTACCCTGATGCTGTACACCCGGAGCGCCGCACACTCGGTGACACGGCCCTCCACTTGCTGCTAGGCTAAACGCAGTTCAACCCGTTTCACGGACGATGTCATGTTGACTTCCATAGAACAAATCCTCCTGCTTCAGCGTCTGCCCGAAACCGGATCCGGTACCTATTGGCGACTGCTGGACGAATTCCCAATCCTCAATACGGCTCTGGAAGCGCCCATAGACGTAATCTCCAAGGTTTTGTCCGCAGCGGCTTGCGACGTTCTGATGGACTATCGCGAACACGGCGAGCGCAGCGCCGTCATGCGTCAGGTTCGGCGCGATCTCGTTTGGTTGCACGACCACAACATCCATCTGCTGGACACCCACAGTGAACACTATCCGCAATTGTTGCGGGAAATAAGGCGTGCACCGCCGCTGCTCTACGTCTGGGGCGACCCTGCGGTCCTTTCGCTCCCCCAAATCGCAGTCGTCGGTAGCCGCAGCCCCACTCCCGGCGGACGCGACAATGCAGTCCAGTTTGCCCGTGAACTCGCCGCCGCGGGGGTGACGATCACCAGTGGCCTCGCCTTAGGTGTCGATGTCGCGGCTCATCAGGGAGCCTTAGCGGCCAACGGCAAAACCATCGCCGTGCTCGGCACAGGCATTGACCAAATCTACCCGCAGCGCCACCACCAAATCGCGCAGGAAATAGTGGCTACCGGCGGCGTGGTAGTGACTGAATTCCCGCTGGGGGTGCAACCGCTGCCGGCGAATTTTCCTCAGCGCAACCGGATTATCAGCGGCTTGAGCCTCGGTGTTCTGGTGGTTGAGGCGGCGGTCAAGAGCGGCTCCCTCATTACCGCGCGCTATGCGTTGCAGCAAAATCGGGAAGTTTTTGCGATCCCCGGCTCCATTCATAATCCGCTGAGCCGCGGCTGCCATGCCTTGATCAGAGACGGAGCCAAACTCGTAGAAACCGCTCATGACGTGGTCGAGGAGTTGCAGGGGTTTCTTTCCCTGAAATGGCAAGAGGTGCAGGACCCGGCAGGTGCGGCCCAGAAAATCGCTGAGGAGCTCGTGGATAATGAACACGAAGGTCGCATCCTCGGTGAATTGGGCTATGATCCGGTCAGCCTCGATCACCTGGTCGAGCGCACTGGTCTCGGCGCTGGCGAACTGATGGCCGCTCTGTTGACAATGGAGCTCAGAGGGCTGGTGGGCAATATGGGACACGGCTACGCC
>DJFO01000234.1:5055-5312 GCA_002432555.1 Marinagarivorans sp. UBA5870 | reverse complement strand
GTGAGGCTTGACCATATAACAGAAGTGATGGTTTAGCGACGAATTACATCAGAGCAAACGCTCTGAGAAAAACATCAGCGATGACTGGTGCACATGATCTGCGGATAAGCGTGTGTACAGACCGCTTGTGAATTTGCTGGTACAACTTTATCGACCACCACCCTATTTGACTTGCGCCGGGCATTCCCAAGAAATAAGACCTCGCAAAAGTCATCACGCTTTGCCTGACGACTATAGAGCATTGGAACCACCTGATC
>DJFO01000234.1:1843-4990 GCA_002432555.1 Marinagarivorans sp. UBA5870 | reverse complement strand
CAACTCCATAAGGCAGTAGCCACAACCCCGTACCCAGTGGCAAGCTCTGGAAAGGTAGATCTAGATCATATCGGACCCCATATATAACGCCGGCCATGCGTTCTTGTGCGTATCCCGTATTTTCCATCCGCTGTCCAGTCGACCCCAGTCAAGCCAGACAAAACTCTGTGTCACTCCCGCGCTGGAGAGGGCGGCGCTGTCATATTTTTTCGTGGAATAGCTGTTTCTGCCGCGCGGGAAGTAACTATTTCAAGACCCGGCTTTCTGCGATAGCGCCCTTGCCTATACCTTCGAATGCTTGGACGCGGATGAGCTCACCGGGGAACTGACGACCAACGGTGTCAGCAAGATGTTGTGCTAGATGTTCCACAGTTGAATCCTGCTCAATGAGGTAACAGCGATTCTTTGGTAGCCTCAATGAAAAATCACCTTCGCGGGCCGAATATCGAAAGCTCATAGTCTCATTCTTCTCGAACATCAGGTCCTCCCGGGTTCCGATGTAAATGTCCTGCCATCTCCGCGCCCAGTGTTGCATTGACGCCAGACACAGTTGGTCGTTGCGCCAAATGAAAAGTCTTGATCTATGGCCATGCGCAATTCGTTGGCATTGCCCCCTATGTTTTTTTAAGCCATGGCTATAGTGGTAATAGGGACCATCTATGGTTTCTGGAGTAAATGACATATGCAGACGGGCTACAGTGTTACCAAAGACGTCTTTCAGCTGGTCTATGCACCACTTGGCTACGTTATCCGGCGTTATAGCTGGAATTGCCAAAAGCTGAATTGCCTGTGCTGGAGCCTCGACAGCCACTGTTCCGCCGTCCTCTAGAGTCAGCGTCACATGAGCTGCCTGTCCGTCTCGCCCAGATCGAACTGACGAAGTGGACGTCGGCACTAATAAACAGTGGTCAAGATGAGTATCGAGCCATTCCCGCAGGGTCTTCTTCACCACACCGAAATCGCAGACCATTCCCTGCTCGTCGAGAATGCCGTCTAGAGCGATATGAGCAAGCCAAGTCTCCCCTACGAGGCCTCGGATGGGGCATAAGTAACTGAAGTCAATATTGGTGAGGTTGTCGACGAAGAGGCGCATAGCAGAAACTAAGAGATTCAAGTGGTCACTATTTTAGCGATAATCAACAGCAAGGTGTTCGTTTATGGTCAAACTGAGTGTCTATGTTCCGGCGTCACATATCGAGCAAGTAAAGCTGGCAATGTTTGAAGCAGGGGCTGGCCGTACCGAGAAATACGATATGTGCGCCTGGCAAACTGCCGGAACGGGGCAATTTAAGCCCCTCCCTGGCAGCGATCCTTTTGTAGGCACTGTTGGAGAGCTTTGTGAGGTCGAGGAATACCAGCTCGAGATCATTATTGATGATGATCTTTTAGAGTCTGTGGTAGCAGCAATGAAAGAAGTCCACCCTTACGAAGAACCTGCATTTGCCGCTTGGCCACTGTTGGCCGTTAACGCGCAGACATCGGAAAAGGGATAACTGTTGCTCTGCTCGGGGATTGCGCCTCGCGGCCGTGCAAAGCCATGCTGAGCGCGTGGAGAGAGTCCATCATCATGCGGCTGATCGCAATGCAGGCCCCGAGGGGATTGGGGTGTAATTTGCGCTTGCAATCAATTTGAAACTGCAAGCCTCGCAGCCTGTTCCGCAGATGTTCCGGAGCGTTGTTGATTAGTTTCTCCACTTCTTGCATGCGCAACCTCTCAAGTTCCGCCGGATTGGACTTTGCGAGCTCCATCAACTTATCAACATCAAAAAGAATCGGATTCATCGGGGCCTCTTACATCGGGCAACTGCTTGAAATTCATACTANNCAAGGCAGATGACGATTCTGTGATGCTCGACTCAGATGTATCAACGCAAGGTGGAAAAGAGGTAGTTGGGAGACAACAAGGAGATATAAGCGAAGCGCAGGCCAGCCGACGTGTGGAGGCTGGGGGCGGGACTATCGGACCCCCAATATCATCTCCAGCACAATTCTAGTGCCGAGATATGCCAGAACCAAGCTTGCAAACCCTGCCAGGCTCCACCGAATGGCAGAGTTGCCCCGCCATCCAAGATAGTGGCGGCCCCAAAGCAGGATTGCGTAGATCAACCAGGCAATCACCGTGAACGCAATTTTGTGGTGTAGCCGTTGGGCGGCTATGTTCTCAATGTGGAAAACACCGGTGATGATGACGAGCGTCAGGAGTAACTCCCCGGTCCAGAGCAGCTCAAACAGCAGGTTCTCCATCGTTTGTAGAGGCGGTAGAAGTCGAACCAACCCCGCCGGATGTTTATGACGGAGCTGGTGGTTTTGATAAGCGAGGAGCAGTGTTTGCACAGTGGCTACGATCATGGTGCTGTAGGCCAAAATCGAGAGCAATATATGGCTGGCTGCACTGATGGAAAGTTGAAGGATGACCGGCGCGGAACCCTCGTCGATATACAGGCTGCTGAGCAGCGCGGCGACGGATATCGGCAGGGTGATGAGAAACAAGTTGTGGAGCGGTTTGCGCAGACTGCTGAGCAGGATGAGAAAATTAGCAACCCAAAAAAACAGGGAAACGATCGCGAAAAACCCGAAATGATATCCGTCGGGCATTACGATTTGAACGTATACCCCTGTCCCGTGGCTGATTAAAGCTCCTGCCAGTAGGAGGCTAAGGGCGGTCGGCGGCTGAGTTTCGCGGCGACGGATGGTCCGAAGCAGGATGACCCAGGCAATGCTGTAGAAGGCGAGGGCAATGGCGATAGGCATGGGCTGAGATCTTTGTGTGGGCTGCTGCTGCGCAAATTCGTAGGTTAGAGAAGTTTCCCGACCCTTGGCAAGGGGCCGATGGCCGACCCGTCGTTTTTGATGGCTTTTGAGGCTATACTGCCCGCCGATTTTGGATCATTTACCCTCAACGAATTGACCTCAAAGCCTATGTTTGAAAGTCTCTCGGACCGTCTCAGTCGTACCCTACGCAGCATTACCGGTAAGGCCCGCCTCGATTACGACAATATTCAAGACACTCTGCGCGAAGTGCGCAAAGCCCTGCTCGAGGCCGACGTTGCTCTGCCGGTGGTTAAGGCCTTCGTCGAACAAGTCCGCAAACGCGCCCTTGGCCAAGAAGTTTCCCGGGCGCTAAATCCTGGTCAGCAGTTCCTAAAA
>DJFO01000234.1:1513-1776 GCA_002432555.1 Marinagarivorans sp. UBA5870 | reverse complement strand
GTGCTGACGTCTACCGTCCGGCCGCAATTCAGCAGCTGCAGACCCTCGCCGAAGAAGTCGCCGTGGAATTTTTTCCGTCTACCGCCACCGAGGAGCCGGTCGATATAGCGCTGGGCGCTATAGCCCACGCGCGTCGGATACACGCTGATGTTGTGATTGTCGATACGGCGGGTCGCCTGCATATAGATGATGAATTGATGACGGAGATCCAGCAGCTTCACAAGGCGATCAACCCGGTTGAAACGCTGTTCGTGGTGGATGCC
>DJFO01000234.1:1318-1464 GCA_002432555.1 Marinagarivorans sp. UBA5870 | reverse complement strand
GGCGGTGCCGCGCTTTCCGTACGTTTCGTAACGGGCAAGCCGATCAAATTTTTAGGCATGGGCGAAAAGGTCGATGCACTGGAGCCGTTTCATCCCGACCGGCTAGCGTCCCGCATCCTCGGAATGGGTGACATACTCTCATTGAT
>DJFO01000234.1:0-1254 GCA_002432555.1 Marinagarivorans sp. UBA5870 | reverse complement strand
CGATCAGCTGCAGCAAATGCAGAACCTCGGAGGGATTGCCTCAGTATTGGACAAGCTTCCAGGTATGGGTAATGTAGCTCAGCTGGCGGAACAGACTGATGTCACCAAACAGTTCAAAAGGATGGAAGCGCTCATCAATTCCATGACCCCTGCGGAGCGGCGGGATCCCGATATTCTTAACGGGTCGCGCAAGCGCCGCATCACCCAGGGCGCCGGTGCTGATATACAGGATCTGAACCGCCTGCTGAAGCAGCACAAGCAAATGGGCAAAATGATGAAGAAGCTCAAAGGTGGTGGCATGAACAAAATGATGCGCGGCATGTCCGGCCTAATGGGCGGGGGCGGCCTTCCGCCTGGTTTTGGCCGTTAAACAAGGCGCCGCATTCCCCCGCCGCAGGCTTGTTTAAACTCTATACACGGATTTTTCTTTCGATTAGAATACGCGGCCTTCTGCGGGGACCCCGGTCGGGATCGGTCCGGCCTGCAGTGAATAAAGACTCGAAACTCCGCCGCCGCCTGGCTGCGGAGCGAATTTACTTTCAGCTATAGGATTCTAGATTCATGGTAACCATTCGATTGGCTCGTGGCGGCGCGAAGAAGCGTCCTTTCTACCATCTCACCGTGACTGACAGCCGCAGCGCGCGCAATGGTCGTTTCGTCGAGCGTATCGGTTTTTTCAATCCGATTGCCCGCGGACAGGAGGTCAAGTTGCGGATCGACTCCGACCGCTTGGAATACTGGTTGGGCAAGGGTGCGCAAGTGTCCGAGCGGGTGGGCAAACTGCTTAAAGAAACCCCTCAGTCAGCGTAAGCGTGTCGCGATGACCGCGGAAACCGTGTCCGGCCTGGTTGTCGGACAGCTGGCAGGTGTGTTTGGTGTGAAAGGGTGGTTAAAGGTTAAGTCCTTTACACAACCGGAAGAAAATATTTTGGAATACGCCCCTTGGCGACTGAAATTGCCAAGTGGCTCAAGGGTGGTTGAAGTTGACGGCTATCAGCTGCGTCCGCAGGGACTGATCGTGCATCTGAAAGGGATCGATGATCGTGACGCTGCCGCTCAGCTTGCCCGGCTGGAGATCGAAGTTGATAAATCCGAACTGCCAGAGCTGCAGAGTGGCGACTACTACTGGCACCAATTGATCGGTTTGAAAGTGATCAATGAGTACGCCGGCAGTGATCAGTTTCTTGGGCGGGTGAAGGAAATGCTGGAAACTGGGGCAAATGATGTCATGGGGGTCGCGGCGGCTCCAGGAAG
>DJFO01000126.1:6664-8791 GCA_002432555.1 Marinagarivorans sp. UBA5870 | reverse complement strand
CGAATGGCCGTATGCGGGCAACCCCCGGTTTCCACACCTATGATGCGGTCTGGCTCCAACGCCTGGTGCCGCAGGAGAAATTCCGCATCCTCCCGCGTATAAATATCGTTGGTGATCGCGGCTATTTCATATTTGTCGCGCAGCTCGCCGCAGAGGGTTTTCATCAAAGCGGTTTTACCGGAACCGACGGGGCCGCCGATACCGAGGCGCAGTGCAGGTTTGTTCATGAATGAATGGTCTCTGATGGTTGAATTACTTGTTCGCGGGCCAATTGACGGCCGGCCCCTGATTCAAGTGGGCGATGCCAACGGCAGGGCGGGCCGCCCGTCCGTGGCTGCAATTTTGGGCGGAACCACGGTGCGGATCCCGCCCATACTGCCCAGCCAATCCACCCAAAAATTTACGACCGAAAAAGACGCGAATATTGTCGCTCGTGCCGCGCCGACGCGAGCACCACGCCGGGCAGGCTCCAGCCCATGTCCGCGTCATCCAAGTGTTGCGCCTTAAGGGCGACGCTGGGGATTTCCTCCAACAATTGCAGCAGCAAACGCTGCGCTCGCGTTTGGCCGAGAGGTACGAGTTTGGTGGCAGCGGCGATCTGATTTTCCAACCAGCTCCAAAGAAATCCTTGCAGGGCGTCGCCCGGCTCGATCTGCCAGTGGTGGCACGCCAAAGCGAACTGGCTGGCGAAACTCACACAGCCCACCGCGTTTCCCGCCGCCGGCACCTCCAGCGAACGCAACAGGCGTTGCAGCGCCAAACCAAGCTGGGTGTCTTCCAGCTGCAGCTCCGCCGTCTCACGGCAGGCCAGCAGGTATTGGTTCCAGCCATCCGCGAGCTCGGGTTTACCGCAGTGCAGGGCTTGCAGGCAGCGCAGCATCACCGGGGCGTCCAGGTGGCCGATGCCGTAATGCATCACGCCCCGCAGCCAGTCGGCGAGCAGCGGTTCGGTGTCCAACCAGCCGCTTTCGACAGAGTATTCCAACCCCTGCGAATAGGCGTAGGCACCCACCGGCAGGGCCGGGCTCACGAGGTGGAGCAAGTGCAGCAGGCGCGTGGACATGAATTAATGGTGGTGGCTGTGTAACAGCAGCAGGCTTTGCTGGCCCTGATAGGCCCCGCTCTCCGGCTGAAATTGCTGGTCTGCATGGTGCACGCTCAACGTCAGGCCCCGCACCATATCGTCCAGCACATGGTCCCGCAGATATCGCAGAAAACCGACTCCTATCTGCAAGGGCACGTGGCGATTGCCCAGGTGGTAAGCGGTCCGGGTCAACAGCAGGGCGTCTTCACTGCGCACTTCGCTGACCGCTTCGGCGGCGGCGACCACTCGCACCACTTCACCGCTCTTGCACTGGAGGAGGTCCCCGTCGCGCAATACTGTGCCGCGCGGGATAAACCAGCCGAGCTCACGGCCGCAGACGGTGGCGGTTTTATAGCGGCTTTTTTGCCGCTCATCGAATGTCAGCACCACCTCGAGCCCGCTGCCCTGCGCAGAGTGTTGGACGACTTCAAAAACTTCGAGCATTGCGCAGACTCCGTCAGAATAGGAAATAACGCTGCGCCAGCGGCAGCTCTTTCGCGGGTTCGCAGGTGAGCAGCACGCCGTCGGCGCGCACCTCATAGGTTTGGGCGTCCACCTCCATTTGGGGTTGATAGGCGTTGTGCACCATCTGCGCTTTGGTGACGGAGCGGCATTTCTCGACCGCCACCAGTCGCCGCTCCAGCTCGAGGCTTGCCGCCAATCCGGCTTCGAGGGCAGCGCGGCTGACAAAGGTAACGGAGGTGGCGGTGCACATGCGGCCGAAGCCGCCGAACATGGTGCGGTAATGCACCGGTTGCGGCGTTGGAATCGAGGCATTTGGGTCACCCATAGGGGCTGCCGCTATGCCACCGCCCTTGATGATCAGCGACGGTTTAACGCCGAAAAACGCCGGCCGCCACAGCACCAGATCGGCGAGCTTGCCCACTTCCACCGAACCGACTTCGTGCGCAATGCCGTGAGTGAGGGCGGGATTGATGGTGTATTTCGCGATGTAGCGTTTCACCCGGAAATTATCTGCACCCCCAGCGCCGGCGAGCACCCCGCGCTGGACCTTCATCTTATGCGCGGTCTGCCAGGTGCGG
>DJFO01000126.1:5674-6556 GCA_002432555.1 Marinagarivorans sp. UBA5870 | reverse complement strand
GACCATCAGCATGTCCAGGTGTTCATCCACTGTATTGATAGTGTATGGCCGGGTGGGATTGGTGGACGACGGCAGGACATTCGGTAAGCCGCACGCCTTGATGATGTCCGGCGCGTGGCCACCACCGGCGCCTTCCGTGTGATAGGTGTGGATGGTGCGGCCCTTGAACGCCGCTATGGTGTCCTCGACAAAGCCGGACTCGTTCAGGGTGTCCGTATGGATGGCCACCTGCACGTCATACTGCTCCGCCACCGCGAGACAGTTGTCGATGGCCGCGGGAGTGGTGCCCCAATCTTCGTGCAGCTTCAGGCCTATGGCACCGGCGGCCAGCTGCTCTTCCAGGGCGAGCGGCAGGCTGGCGTTGCCCTTGCCGAGAAAGCCGAGGTTCATGGGAAAGGCCTCCGCCGCCTGCAGCATGCGCGCCAGGTGCCAGGGACCGGGCGTGCAGGTAGTCGCGTTGGTGCCGGTCGCAGGCCCGGTGCCACCGCCGAGCATGGTGGTGACGCCGCTCATAAGGGCTTCTTCAATTTGCTGGGGACAGATGAAATGTATGTGGGTGTCCACGCCCCCCGCTGTGAGGATTTGGCCTTCGCCGGCGATCACCTCGGTCCCGGGCCCCACCACTATAGTGACGCCCGGCTGGATGTCCGGATTACCCGCCTTGCCAATACCACTGATGCGCCCGTTTTTAATGGCGATGTCGGCTTTAACGATGCCCCAATGGTCCACGATCAGGGCGTTGGTGATCACTGTGTCCGGTGTGACTCTGCAGGAATCCTGGCTCTGGCCCATGCCGTCGCGAATCACCTTACCGCCGCCGAATTTCACTTCTTCACCGTAGATGGTGTGGTCTTGTTCCACCTCAATCCACAGTTCCGTATC
>DJFO01000126.1:3097-5577 GCA_002432555.1 Marinagarivorans sp. UBA5870 | reverse complement strand
CCGACCTGAATCGGACGGTCGCCGGTATTGGCCACCAGCACCATGAGGGTTGGCCGACCGGCATTCAGGGTGATTGAACCGGGTTGGATCTGATATTCGCCGGGAATCATGGCGGCTCCTAGACGATGGGGTGATGAACAGTGACGAGCTTGGTGCCGTCGGGAAAAGTCGCTTCCACCTGCACCTCCGGAATCATTTCCGCAATGCCGTCCATCACGTCAGCGCGCGACAGGATGGCGCGGCCGAAGCTCATTAACTCCGCCACGGTTTGCCCGTCGCGGGCGCCTTCCATTATGGCGGCGCTGATCAGAGCGACGGCTTCTGGGTAATTAAGTTTGAGACCGCGGGCGCGGCGGCGCTCGGCCACAAGCGCGGCGGTAAACAACAGCAGTTTGTCTTTTTCCCGTGGAGTCAGCTCCATGGATCACCCCTGTACTCGTTGTTATGTATTCCAAATACGCGGCGCCACGGCAGGAGCACCAGTGAGATCCGGCCGCAGGTGGCGCCACAGCGTCTCGAATCCACCGCGGCAAATGCGGGTCGATCGACCCAAATAACGCGCGAGGAAAATATCGTCCTTCTGCGTCAAACCCCATTGGTGATCGGGCGGCGGCGCCAGCTGCGTTAGCTCCTCTACCAAGGCATCGACCCGGTCGCGCGAGGGCTTTAGCGTAGCCAGAAATGTGCCAGACACCGGCGCGCCGGCTAGGCCCCAGCGCGCCTGCAGCAGAGGATCGCCACCGATGAAGCGGTTGCGCTCGATCAACACCGGTCGCCCGTCGCGCCACACCTCCAAAATCTGGTGACAGCCCCCGCGCACCAGCGCTTCGTTCGCCGCCGGGCGGCCGAGGCAGACGATATCCCACAAACAGGCCCGGGCGGAGCCCTGCAAAACGAGGCGGGTGTGCAACCGGCCATTGGCTCCATCAAACACTATCGTCTCCTGGGGCAGCCACTCCACACACGCATCGGCGGCTACTGCAATGGACACCAACTGCTGCTGAAGCTCGTGCGCTCCGCGGGTGTCATAGAGCTTGCCGGCGGAGGGGGTGGTGGCCAGAGCCTTGGCACCTATACCCAGGCTTATGTTAATTTGCAGCAAATCGCCCAGCACCATTCCACCCGGCGGGTGCAGCAGATACAGATGGCAGCAACCGGATGCCTCCGGGTAAAAAGGCCGCTGAACGCGCAGCGGCCCCCGGTGGCGATTTTCGACCAGCCAGGTGCGGTCGCCGCGCTGCTGCAGGCTTAAACCGAGTTCCGCGTCCCACCCACGCGCGGTTTCGGCCGCGGGTGGCGACATGTCTTGAATGGACTTCATCGGCGTCGTCTGCAAAAGGGGCGAACTTACCGGACCCGGCGAAAAAGCTCAATGGGGCCGCCTAGNNGATGGGGCCGCCCAAGTGAGCCGCTGGCTTGAGTCGGCGCCGGCCGCGTAAGCCGGGCGCATAAACGGAACCGCGCAGATCGAAACGCTAGCCGCCGGTTGATGCTCTGCGGCAGAGCATCGAATTTTTTATGCACCATTTCAGCGCCCCGCGGGCGCAAGCGAGACCTACAATGATTTTTGATTTTGCCCGACAAGGTGTTCAAGATTTTCTCGGAGAGTTGCGCCAAGGGTTACAGGGAAAGCGACCGGAAGATCTCTCCCAAAGCCAGCTGCGCGCGATGCTCGAGGCGATACTGCGCAAGCTCCAACTGGTGACGCGGGAGGAATTTGACGCGCAGCAGGCGGTGCTCTTGCGCACGCGCTTGAAACTTGAGGAGTTGGAGCGCGAATTATCCGAGTTGCAGGCGCGGGTAGCCGGCGAAAGCGCCCCCCCAACTGGAGGCACATCCGATCCCGCGTCCGATCCGCTTTCTAGCTGAGCCGAGAGCGCGTTGCGCCTCTTGGCTGTATTTTACGGTGGAGCAGCTTTGTCCAGCCATGGCGCACTGGATCTCGATATCGACGGAGATCTTGAACACGTCCACGCGCCACCTCGGTTTTACGTGCCTTTCACCGGTAAACCGCTGAATTTTGGCAGCTCGTGGGTTTCTACGTACCAGCTCGCCCGGGAATCCCAAAAGATATTTTGCTGCGGCCGGAGCCCGGGATCTTCATCCAAAGTTCCAACCGGCACTACCAGGTTTTTCCCGCCTTTGACCAGCCACGGCAGCGACGAGCCGCAATTTTTGCAGAAGCAGGTGGCGAAGTATTTCGAGTCAGGGATTTCGTAACGGCCAACCAGCGCCTCGCCTTCGAGCCAGCGAAACTGCGCCGGCGGGACATACAGATTCGATGTGTGGGCGCTGCCGCTGAATTTTCGGCAGCGGCTGCAGTGACAGTACTGTAATAGTCGAAACGGCGGGTCGATTTCGTAGGTGACCTTACCGCACAAGCAACTGCCTTTCATAAATGTTCTCCCGCTTAATCGTGGTAAGGCGGATGCCGCGGGCGATCTCCCAACGGCGGCAATTTTCGATCAACGTTTGGTCGG
>DJFO01000126.1:166-3035 GCA_002432555.1 Marinagarivorans sp. UBA5870 | reverse complement strand
ATCCGGAATCACCAGTTCCTCCACGCCCACCCGCACATGCATCACCTCATAGAGATGGGCCGCGGTGTTATAGCCGAGAATATCCTCCTGGGCGACGGTGATATTGCGCGGAATGCCCTGAGTGGGAATGGCAATAAAAGGGACTTCTTCGCTGACGCCGGTGCTGTTGAACACCGCGATGCGGCCGTTGGGGTTAATGCCCGCGACCGACTCGCCGTTGAGCTTTTCGAAGCTGACCAGCGGCACCCGGCCGTTGCGCCAGCTGTAGTAACCGAGAAACCAGTCGGGACCGCTGTTGTCGGGGAAAATCGGGGCGACCAAGGCCATTTCCGCTACCGATACCACCGGCACCAGCAGGGTCTGCGCCTTGATAGGAATCATCATGCACTCCAGGGCCTGGTCCATGGGCAGGTCCGCGACATTGCGCTGTTCGTTCATGGCATTCTCACTGTGCGTTAATTAGTGGCAGGCGGCGTGCCCTGCCGATGGTGGCGGACAAACTGCCGGGCCAGATCGGCCGGGGCGGCACTGAAATGCACGCAGCCTTTTTTTTCAACGCTGGCCGGCATGGAATCCACCGTGCAGGTGGCGGTCGCCTGAACCCAAACCTGCCCGCCCCGGTGTCTCAACAGCGTACAGCTGTTGGCCCCGTCGTCGCCCATCCCGGTAAACACTATGGCGCCGCCCCGGTCGCGGTACACCCGCGCGACCTTGGCGATCACTTGGTCGATGGAGGGCCTATAGCGCCCGCTCCAAGGGTCCGGCAAGGGCGATAAGATCCCGGCGTCGAGCAGTTCGATCTGATGTTGCGGCGAGATCAGGTACACCGTTTTTTCGCGAATGATCCGCGCGCTTTCGGTGGTTTCCACCGCCCAGCCGCAATGGCGCGTCACCACCCGCTGCAGGCTTTCCAGCGCCTGGTGCTCTATGTGCTGAACATACAGCAGGGCGACATCGGCGAGATCGTCCGGAATGCCATCGAGGAACTGCGCCACCGCGTCGGGACCGCCAGTCGACGCCGCCAGCACCCACACTTTGTGTGCGCGCCGGCGGGTCTCCCGGCCGGAATCCAGCACGAGCTGGCGCAACTTCAACGCGAGCCTGCGCTCCTTTTGCTGGCGAATTTCCGCGGGCAGTTGGGGTTTTTCATTGGCGGAAATTTCCGCTGCCGGCGGGACCAACTGCAGATCATCCTCGTAGATGATCGGCAGCGCCCGCCCGTCGAGTTCATCCATGACCGCCTGCACTTGCGGATCCTGCAGGTCGAGATTGGCGACCCACACATCCACGTCGGGCAGCGGCACTACCTGATCGGGTTTGATTTCCACCGATGCGGCCACCGCGTAACCGGCACCTTTGACCAAACGATTGAGTTCGCTCAACTGTTTTACCGACGCGGCTATAACACCTATAGCCAGACCCGTTTTCATACCGACCGGAGGTTACGCCCTCTTGTGCTTTTTAGTGAGCAGGGACTCCATGGTTTTGAGCAGGGTTTCCTCCTGGTAGGGCTTACCCAGGTACTCATTAACGCCGATGCTCAGGGCGTGTTGTCGATGCTTGTCCCCGGTGCGGGAGGTAATCATGATGATCGGCAGGTGGCGCAGTCGGCTGGTCGACCGCACATTTTTCGCCACTTCAAAACCGTCCATGCGCGGCATCTCGATATCAAGCAACATCAGGTCCGGTGTTTCCTCCTGCAGCAGCTGCAGCGCGTCCACACCATCCTTCGCCGTAATCACGTTGAACCCCTCGCGCTCGAGGAACCGGGTCATGACCTTGCGCACCGTCACCGAGTCGTCCACCACCATGACGGTTCTGTGGGTCGAGCCGGCGTCGAGCGGCAGTGACTGTACCCGGTTGGGTGACGGCAGAGTGCTGAGGGCGACTTCGCGGCGCACCAGGGCGTGCGGATCGAGAATCACCACCACAGAACCGTCGCCCATGACAGTGGCGCCCGAGAGCCCTTGTACCGCGGCAAACTGCGGTCCGAGACTCTTCACTACTATTTCGCGGCTGCCCTGCAGTCCGTCCACTTGCAAGGCCATGGTGTGCTGCGCCGAGCGCACCAAAATCACCGGCAGGGGCAGTACCTGGCCTTCTAACTTGGGCTGCGCCTCGCGGTTGAGCATCGCCCCCAGATGACGCACCTGGTAATTTTCGCCGGCGTATTCGAAGCGAGCATCCGGGTGGTTGTAATAATGTTCAAGCTCGAAGGGGCTGACCCGCACAATGCCCTCGATGGTGTTGAGGGGTATGGCATAGGTCTCGGTGCTCAGTTGCACCATGAGCGCCCGGTTGACCGACACGGTAAACGGCAGGCGCACCGTAAACTGGGTACCCACTCCCATTTTTGAATCTATGACGATGGCACCGCCGAGCTGTTTAATCTCCGCCGCCACTACGTCCATGCCGACCCCGCGGCCNNATGTGAGTCACGTTCTCCGCCGTGCTGAACCCCGCCTGCAAGATAAACTGCATGACTTCGTGGTCGCTGAGTTCCGCATCCGGCGCCATAAGACCGCGCTCGATTGCCTTGGCGCGCACCCGCGCCAGGTGGATCCCGCGGCCGTCGTCGGCCAGGCGCAGCAATATGTCGCCGCCCTCCCGCGCCAGGCTGAGCAAGATGCGGCCCGTCTCCGGCTTGCCATGGGCGACGCGATCTGCCGGCAGCTCGATTCCGTGGTCAACCGCGTTGCGCAGCATGTGCTCGAGGGGAGCCACCATGCGCTCGAGCACCGAGCGGTCCATTTCGCCCTCAACGTTATCCAGTTCAAAATTGACGAGCTTGCCCAACTCGCCCGACACCTGGCGGACGATGCGGCGCAGGCGCGGCACCAAACGCGAGAAAGGCACCATGCGCGAACGC
>DJFO01000126.1:0-141 GCA_002432555.1 Marinagarivorans sp. UBA5870 | reverse complement strand
CGACTGTTGCAGCAACAGGGTTTCCGTGTCTCGGATTTTTTCGGTGAGAGTGGTTTTTAGGTCCACCAGGTCCGAAGCCGACTCCATCAGCGAGCGCGTCAGCTGCTGCAGCTGGGAGTAGCGGTCCATCTCGAGCGGGTC
>DJFO01000418.1 GCA_002432555.1 Marinagarivorans sp. UBA5870 | reverse complement strand
ATGATCGAGGAGGGCGACAAGGTGATGGTATGTCTATCCGGTGGAAAGGATTCCTACACCATGCTCGACATACTCATGAGCTTGCAGAAGACCGCCCCGATCGATTTTGAGCTGGTCGCGGTGAACATGGACCAAAAGCAACCGGGGTTTCCGGAGCACGTGCTGCCGACGTATTTGGCTGAGCTGGGAGTTCCTTATCACGTCATCGAAAGGGATACTTACAGTATCGTCAAAGCGGTGATTCCCGAAGGAAAAACAACCTGTGGACTCTGTTCCCGTCTACGCCGCGGCACCTTGTACGGATTCGCCGAACACATTGGGGCGACAAAGGTCGCGCTCGGGCATCACAAGGATGACATAGTGGAAACGTTATTCTTGAATCTCTTTTACGCCGGCAGGCTCAAAGCCATGCCACCCAAATTGTTGGCGGACGATAAACGCAATATTGTGATCCGGCCTATGGCTTACTGCCGTGAAGCGGACATTGAAGAGTACGCGCTACAAAAGGAATTCCCGATCATTCCCTGCAATCTTTGTGGTTCCCAGGAAAATTTGCAGCGGCAAGTCATCAAGGAGATGCTGCAAAATTGGGATAAACAATATCCCGGGCGGGTGGAAACCATTTTCTCTGCGCTGCAAAAGGTTTCTCCGTCTCAGCTTGCTGACCAAAAGCTGTTCGATTTTATAAACCTCGCCCTTGATCGGTCACAACCTCTGGACGAGGTCGTGAGAGACGAAGAGTCAAGTTGCGGCACCGTCCCGATGGTTGATGCCGTCCAGTCCGTCGATATCCTTGAGCTGACCTGACCGCTGCCAGGTTTCAGTGCAAAAGTCTCGCTTATCGCCCACGGCGTTGCCCTAAACCAGGGCAAGGCGCAGTCTCGTTCGGCGTCGGCAGCCACCGCGGTGCACCACGCCATAGCTGATTGCAATCGCGCATATTTGTTCGCCCCGCAATGCGAAATAAATCTAAAAAAAAGGGCCGCCCCTATTGCAATTGTGTGACAGCTTCCGCGCGAAAATCCGGTAAAAATTTCCACAGAAGTTGTGGATAACTGAGTGGATAGTCGCTGAGAAAGAGGTGCTATACCCCGGTTTTGCTGGCGGCATGTCAGATTGTTTATATTTTGATCAATAAAAAAATACCTTTTAAAATCAATGGGTTGATTTTAAATATTAAAAATCAACATCTGCGTGGGACGAGTCCAGACGGGTTCCTCGCGGGAGAATTGAAAATGCCCTTGCATTGTGCATAAAAGCTGAGGGAGTCAACGGCTTGAGGGCGACTAGTCAAAAAAATGTAACAATCCAGTCCAATCGCTGGGTGGAAAACTCGCGCTCTGAAACCTTTATCAGAACAAACAGGGCAGAGGATTAATGTGTGATGTAAGTCACGGGTTATCGGTCGGGAATGTGCAGATCGAGTTTGCGGAAACGAAAAGCCGTGCTACCGCGTGGTGCAAGCATCGCTCGTGCTTCGCTCGAGCGATGCTTTGCGGCGGTTAATGATGGTGCCCACCTTCTCCGTGCACGTGGCCATGGTCAATTTCTTCTGGTGTCGCATCTCTCACGTCGGCGACTTCTATATCAAAGACCAACGTCTTACCGGCGAAAGGATGATTCATATCCAAGTCCACCATAAACCTGCCGGCCTTGATGACCGTTGCGCTGACGAGCCCTTTCTCCGTCTGTACCCGGACAATCATGCCCGGCAGAAGGCGCTTGTGAGTGTCGGCCAAGTGTTTGATCGGCACCCTCTGAGTCGCGTTAGGCTTGACCGGACCATAGGCTTTTTCAGGGGGGAGGGTCAGCGAAAGCTTCGCGCCGGGCTCCTGTCCTGTCAAAGCGTCTTCTAGGCCGGGCAGCAGGTTGTTGTGGCCGTGCAGATAGGTGAGAGGTATGCCTTTTTCGCTGCGTTCAAGGTCCTGCCCCTCGGCATCGCGCACGTGGTAAAACAGTGAAACCACTTTGTCGTTTTCGATTCGCATGATTATCTCTTTATTTCCGAGTGAGTGTGGCCGCGCATTATAGAAGCAAGCGGGATTCTTGGGTCGAATGGAATCAGGAAACGCTTGATCTGGCGTTTTTTTGCGGCATAATCCGCCGCTATTTTTCTCTTCTCACGCCGAGAATTAGGAAACACCTGCTGGATTTTTGATCGAACAAAGTTTGGGATATTCGAGCGGCAGTTGTTATTTTTCTATGCTTAGTGGGCAGGCCGGGCCGGCGCTCCGGCGGCCGGCGCCCCGCGGTTAAAGCCAAGGGTGCTGACCGCTCGTTCGGCTCAGAGTTTGACTCCGGCGAGCGAAGGTCGCGGTAATGATTTGTCCCGCTGCGTTAACGCGGGGCAAGTCGAATCCAAATTTATACGCTTATGGCCGCCGTGCCACCGTTTATCTATGTGGGAACCGAGCATGACGCAGTACGCCAACGAGAAAATTCTGATCGGCAGCGAGGAGTGGTGCTCCTTTCCCTCCCTGGGAATTCCTGCCATTAAGGCGCGGGTCGACTCGGGGGCGAAGACCTCCTGTGTCCACGCTGTCAACATTCAAACGTTCAAGCGCAACGGCGCAAGCTGGGTCAGCTTCGAGGTCCACCCCCTGCAGGACAATCGGCGCATAGTCGCTCGCTGCGAGGCACCGGTCGTTGATCGCCGCACGGTGCGCAGTTCCAGCGGTGACAGCGAGAAACGGCTGGTGATCAAAGCGCCCATGCGCTTTGGGGATCACATTTGGGACATAGAGCTAACCCTGACCAACCGCGACTCCATGGGCTATCGCATGTTGCTCGGAAGGGAGGCCATGGCGGGCAGAATTCTGGTTGATCCCGAGGTCCGCTTCATGCAAGGCGGCCATTCGGATGATGTGCTGATGGACTTGTATGGCAGCTATCAAACTCCGGAGCAGGAGGGCCTGACGATAGGACTGCTGGCGAGCGATCCAACACTCTACAGCAACCGACGAATCATAGAAGCAGGCGAAGAGCGTGGGCACAAACTGATCTTTCTCAACATCAAACACTGTTACATCAAAATGGATGCGGAAAAACCGGAGATCCATTATCGCGGCGGTGACATAGTTGATGGGCTCGACGCGGTTATCCCGCGTATTCGACCCAGCATGACGTTTTATGGCTGTGCTCTGACCCGGCAGTTTGAGAGTCTTGGGACCTTTACGTTGAACACCTCGTCGGCGATCGCCCAAAGTCGCGATAAGCTCTACTCGTTGCAGCTATTGTTGAAAAACGGTCTGGACATTCCCGTGACTGGTTTTGCCAATTCGCCGAGCGATACGGGCGACCTCATCGAGATGGTCGGGGGGGCGCCATTAATTGTGAAGCTGTTGGAGGGCGCCCAGGGCAGGGGAGTGGTACTGGCCGAAACTCGCAAGGCGGCCGAGAGCGTCATCAATGCTTTCAAGTCCCTTCAGGTAAACTTGCTGGTGCAGGAATTTGTCAAGGAGGCCGATGGCAAAGACTTGCGTCTGTTTGTAATAGACGGCAAAGTGGTGGCCGCCATAGAGCGGAAGGCGGCGGCCGGTGAATTTCGAGCGAATATTCATCAAGGCGGCACCGCCAGCATTACGAAAATCACACCGGACGAGCGCAAGCTGGCCATAAAAGCGGCGAAGACCTTGGATCTGTTAGTGGCCGGCGTCGACATTATCCGCTCGTCCAAAGGACCCTTGTTGCTGGAAGTAAATTCATCCCCGGGATTGGAAGGCATCGAGACCGCCACTGGCCGCGATATCGCCAGCATGATGATCAGCGCTATAGAGAAGAAGTTAGACTGGAGACGTAAATTGGCAGCGGATGTTTAATCCTGTACCACAACATAGACTCCGGCATTTTACCGCCGCAGATTCGGGGGGAGGGAATGAGAATACCAGCCAAGCCGTTGAAAGATTTTGGTCTTACGCGTGTCCTGCTGTCAGTCCTCTGCTTCGTTTCCCTAACCAACTGTTCCACCTCAACCCAAGCGCCAGCGCCAGCACCTCCCGTCGAGCTCCCCGCCCCCGTCATTGCGGAACCCCTACAACCGGAACTTTGGCCTAATTACCCGGATTCCGTGGCAGACAGCTATATAAGCAACTGCCGCAGGGGTTTTGAACATGCGCGTGACAAATTCAAAGCGCTGACCAGTGCGGCCATCCAGGGTCGCAGCTTCCTGCTCGCCGTTAATGAACTCGATATGCTTGTTAATGAACCTCTGGGGTATGCCAGTTTGTTCAGCAATGTGCACCCCAACGAGTCTCTGCGCAAAGCCGCGGAAGTTTGCGAACAAAAATTCATGGCGCTGCAAAATGACATCAACCAGTCGCGCCCGCTTTACAATCAGCTGGTACAGGTGGATCTTGCTCCACTTCCCGAAATAGACCGTTATTTCGCTGCGACCAAACGCCAGGTGTTCGAACTTGCGGGAGTCAACCTGGATTCGGAGAAAAGATCCAAAGTCCGCGAATTGAACAAAGAAATCGTCAAGATCGGCCAGGAGTTCGCGGCCAATATGCGGGACGACGTGCGTAAGGTCGAGGTACAGCCGGGCGAGCTGCGCGGCCTGCCCGAGGACTTCATAGCCGCTCATGCCCCCGACGCGGCCGGCACGGTGATATTGACCACTGACGCACCGGATTACCAACCTTTCATGCAGTACGCAATCAGCGACGACGCTCGTTTGCGCATGTATCGCGCATTCCGCCAACGCGGTTATCCGGCCAACAAGTCGGTGCTTAAAAATCTCTTGGAAAAGCGGCATCAGCTGGCGACGACTTTGGGATACGCCCACTTCGCCGACTATATTACCGCGGACAAAATGATCGGTTCGGGGCGCAATGCGGAAGATTTTCTCAACAAGGTCGATCGCCTGGCAAGGCCCCGTTCCGACAGCGACTATGCGGCTTTGTTGGCACGCCTGCAGAAAATCGATCCCTTGGCGACCCGGGTTGGCGATTGGCAAAAAAGCTTTCTGGAAAACCTACTGAAAGAGGAGGTTTATGCAGTAAATCCACAAGAAG
>DJFO01000260.1 GCA_002432555.1 Marinagarivorans sp. UBA5870 | reverse complement strand
ATCCAGGGGCGTCAACGACCAGTGGCACCTTAAAGCCGGCTTCTCGAATTTGCCTGATCGCCACCTTGTAGTTTGCCAAATATGCCGAGTATCCGGAGCTGTTAGCGTCGTTCACACCTACCGGCCCCCAACCCCGCGCGAGATTTAACATGATGTATGGCTGAAAGCGGTCCTGCGCCAGAACNNAAGTAACTACCGCCACCATCTCCTGCCGCATAACTTCGAGCAAAGCATTTTCCAGCACATCGGCGGTAGTGCCTTCGTCAATCAGTAAACGGATCACGTTGGAACCGACTGAGCTGATCGCTCGGATACCCATAAACTGTTCAAACTCACCGGAGTCGAACTCGAGATTTATCCCTCTGAACAAGATGGGCTCACCTTCGGTGTCGTAAATCTGATGCGCATCAGACGTTATTACGGGCGCTTCCGGCGATGGCCGAGGCCGTGCGGGATCCACCGGCTCGGGTCGCTCTGGAACTATATGGTTCGTGCTCTCTTTTTCGTCTAGCAGGCCATCGCTGCTATCACAGCCTTGGAGGAACAATCCGTTAAGTGCGATGAGTAAAATAAAGATGTGCGCTTTCATATTCCGGCCTCAAAATCTGCTTTCAGTATGTCTACTTAGGTATTTATTCTTCGTTTATAGCGAAATAGTTATGCCTGCCGTCAAACGGCGCTCCTGTATCGACAATGACTGAAACTGGTTTTTGAATTGAGCGTAGAATTTCTGGCTTTCGTCAGTGAGGTTGGTCCCGTTTAGATAGAGACTCAAATGATCATTTACCCAATAGTTAACTGAGGCATCCAGGTAACCGGTTGGCTCCATCCAATTGCCCAAGCTGATCGGAACTTCATTAGTATTGAGGCCGGTGCGACCACGGTATTCCTCGCTACGCCAGTTGTAAGCCAATCGCACATTCAGTCCATCTTTATCGTACCAAAGGATCAAGTTGCTTTGATGCTCGGAGTTCGATGGCAAGGGAAATGGTTCACCGTTGAGATCAAAGTCCTTTGACTCACTGTGGGCGTATGTATAGTTGAACTCTATACCCGTAGCGCTAAGCAAAGAACCCGGCAGAAAAGTGAATGGGTGTTTGTAGCCCAACTCGATTCCGTAAAGATCGGAAGCTTTCGCATTGGTTGTAGTCCAGATATTCGCCGTTCGCCCTCGATCAATGCCATCCGAGTCGGTAAATCGCCAGGGTTCTTGAAACGTTTCGACCGAGGTGTCGATCTGAATTAAGAAAAGACCGGCACCCAATATTGAATTTTCGGCAAAGTACCATTCGGTCGAAGAATTAAATACCCATGCTTCCCAAGGTTTGATTTCCGGATTACCGCGATAGTCGCCTCCTCCCACGCACCCGACCGTCAACCCAACTGGGTTGCCGTTGCTGTCACTGACCATCACTTGCGACCCGTCTTCTCGGGTTTTTGGGCACTGCTGATACCAGAGGAATAATGCGGAGCCTACGTTGTCCAGATTATTTCGCGATACAGTTTTAGCGGCACCGAAGCGCATAACCAGATTTTCAGCGGGGAAAAAATTAATATTCGCGGATGGCAGTATATCGGTCGAAGAACTTTCAAATTCGTTAATACCATACACGAAGGCGATCTGATCCCAGGGCTCTTGCTCGTAACCCAAGGCGTTGTTTCGATCCAGCCCACTGGGGACGTCACTCTGCTCTACCGTGCGGCGGTTTTCGACCACGCGCAATCCGATATTTCCCGTGTAAGGGACGTCGAATATGCCAGTGTCGCTATTGAAATCAGTCTGCAAGTAGGTCGAGAGCGATTCCTCCTCGACAGCGTATGCGAAGGCCGGATCCAACGCCGTTCGAGTACCGGGATAAAGTTGGTTCATAAAGACCAGCGGATCGTCCCACTGCGCCGGGTTTAACGCGGATACGCCCGCGTCAAAACCTGCGATGGGGCCGAAGTCGGTAAAAGGCGTGGTGTCGCTTCGATCGAAACCATTGTCTTCCAAGCCGGCAGCTCGTAGCCGCGCATCCTCATTTTCGTATACGAAATCCCTCCATTCTGGATACTTTTCCCAAATCTCATTGCCGGTCAAAAGCTGAAAACGAAGAGCTTGGGGAACACGCGGATTATCCCAAGTGCTATAACGCCCGGTAGGGGTTACGTAAAAGAATTTCTCTTTTTCTGCGTCCCTAATGCCGTAGCGCATACCGAAACTCAGATTTTCCCAAGGTCCACCGACGTCCAAAGTGAGTTTTCCGTCAAAACGTGCGGCAGCCAGAGTTGCCTCTATATTTTCGCCGTCCGCAAAACCCTGGTATTTTTGCAAGAGATCCGTATCGGTGAGATCCGACGTGAACGAAAAGCGAGGGTATTTCCCGCGGTAATCAACCTGGACGTCGTAGGGCTGTAATGGGTCCTTCCCGGGGGTACCATCAGTGTCGACCCATAACCAAGCGGGTTTGCCCTGCTGCAACTGCGCATTACGGTATTGTTTTTCCGCTTCCGAGTAGATCACGCGGAAACTCGCTTCAAAGTCATCGAGGTTGGTGTAGTCGATCTGCCAGTTGGTATTGATGGCTGCCGTTTTGTTGCTTTGGCTGGTCGAATTGGTTTGAAAATCCGCTGCTTCTACCTGCGCCACTTCAACAACATAGAGATCGCGCGTTTGATTTACGCCGGCAGCATCGGTAAACCGCAGGGTTGCAACATTATCCACGATGGAGCCGTTCTGAATTGCGTCGTATTGGTCGGTATTCTCCGCGGCCGGCACGCCGTTACGCTCATAGGCTTCTATGCTGCTGCGGCCATTAAACGCCGCCTTCACGCCCCGGTCGAACTGCTCCATATAGGTCGCAAATATGTCCGCTCGCACACTGAAATGATCGTTGAGATCGCCTTCGAAATTCAGTGAAGCTCCCGAGCGATCCCGCTCCATGAAATTACTGCGCGCGCCAAATTCACCAGGCACTATGTACCAGTCATTCACTAGCTCACCATCGTTGTTTAGATCGCGTCGATCACCCGGTCTGCCGCCGATTGAATCCAGAAATCCTAAACGCAGCTCTTCCCNNCCGAGGCGCAACTCCTCCCACATTTGATAATTCGCCGCGTAGGATGAACTGTTGAACAAACCTAAAGTCGCGCCAAACCGGTTGTCGAAGTTATAGCCGGCAAACAAGCTGATATTGTGGTCGGGATTACGGTCGCCGTAGGTCCCGTCGCTCTTGATTTCCTTGTCAGAGCGGCTCCCCTGGGACGACTCCAGTCGAATGGTATTCGTCCACCCTTCGGCGAGCGACGTGGGCCGGATCGTTTTGAGGTCCACCACCCCGGAAATTCCCCCTTCCAAAATGCCGGCCGAGGTCGACTTGTGCACGTCTACCCCCGTGATCATTCCCGCGGGTATATCCCCATAATTGGCGCCGACCTCGGTAATTGTCCACGGACTCAAAAACTGCTCCCCGTTCAGCGTCGTCAACACTTGCGGCATGCCGCGCACATTGAGGGAGGTTCCTTCGTTGGCCTCCCGGCGGATCTGGACGCCGGTAATGCGCTGCAGGGAGTCCGTGATGGTGGTGTCCGGCAATTTGCCTATGTCCTCCGCGACTATGGAGTCCACGATGGTGGTCGCCTCGCGTTTGATATCGATCGACTTGGCCTGGGAGGCGCGCACGCCGTAGACCACCACCTCTTCCAGTTGGGTGCCATCATCCGTCACCGGCGCGGCGGGCGCTTGGGCGTGCCCCAACTGGCTGAGAAGCGCGCAGCCGATGGCAAGCACGAGGGATTTCTTGGGGAAAACACGGCAGTCGTGCGTCATTTGGCTCTACCTTTGTAAGTATGGATTTCGTCGCAGAGTGTCAGGTGTGGAAGATCGTCACTGCGGGAATGCGTTCGGTATGCTCTTTTTATAGTCTAGATTCGCACCGCGCGCCCGCTGCCGTAACCGATTAAGGTCCGGAACAGGGATGAATGTAATCGATTACAGAAAACTTGCAACAGTTTCTTGGCGCGGGGCGCGGATGCGCTTGATTTGTTAAGCATTTCTGCCGACTCGGCAATCGGCAGGCGCAAAAAAGCCGGGAAATTCCCGGCTTNNTAGATGGAGAGGACCTTCTCGCCGCGACCTATGCCGGAGACCCCGGAGCGCACCACTTCCAGGATCGACGCCTCGCCAACGGCCTGGAAAAACGCGTCCAGCTTATCGCTGGTACCCGTGATTTGGATGGTGTAGACACTTGCGGTCACGTCGACGATCTGGCCGCGAAAAATGTCTACGCAGCGTTTCACTTCTGCCCGTTGAGCACCGGTCGCGCGGACTTTGACCAGCATCAGCTCCCGCTCGATGTGTGCGCCCTCGGTAAGATCCACCAGCTTCACCACGTCAATCAGGCGGTTCAAATGTTTGGTGATCTGCTCGATCTTGTGATCGTCGCCGATGGTGGTGAGCGTCAAGCGCGACAGCGTGCGGTCCTCCGTGGGTGCCACCGTGAGAGACTCGATGTTATAACCGCGCTGGGAGAACAGGCCAACCACCCGCGACAGCGCGCCGGGTTCGTTTTCCATCAATACCGAAATAATGCGTCTCATCAGGTGCGCTCCGTCTTATTCAGCCACATATCGCGCATGGAACCGTTGGGGGCTATCAGCATGGGGTAGACGTGTTCCGTGGGATCGACATAAATATCCATGAACACCACCCTGTCTTTCATGGCGAAACATTCTTCCATCTTCGCCCGCAGCTCGTCGCGGCTGGTCACGCGCATGCCCACGTGGCCGTAGGCTTCAGCCAGCTTCACAAAATCCGGCAGCGAATCCTGATAGAGGCTTTCGGAGTAGCGGCTGGCGTACTGCATATCCTGCCACTGCTTCACCATGCCCAAGGCCTGATTGTTCAGGCAGATAATCTTCACCGGCAGGTGGTATTGCTTACAGGTGGAAAGCTCCTGGATGCACATTTGAATGCTGCCCTCGCCCGTCACGCAGGCAACGGTTGCATCCCGGTGTACATACTGCACCCCCATAGCGGACGGCAGGCCGAAACCCATGGTGCCGAGCCCGCCGGAGTTGATCCAGCGCCGCGGCTTATCGAACGGGTAGTACTGCGCGGCGAACATCTGGTGCTGACCGACGTCGGAGGTGACGTAGGCGTCGCCCTTGGTTACCTCGAACAGGGTGCGGATCACCTCTTGGGGCATTATCATATCGCCGCCGGTCGGATAACGCGGCTTGACCAATATGCCGTAGCGTTCGCGCCACTCGTTGATCTGCTTCCNNGCTGTCCACCGGGCCGACGATCGGCACATCGGCCACCACTGTTTTGGAAATTGCCGCTGGGTCTATGTCGACGTGAATAATCTTGGCGTTGGGACAGAACTTGCTCGGCGTATTGGTCACCCGGTCATCGAAGCGCGCGCCCACTGCCAAAATCACATCGGCATGGTGCATGGCGTAATTGGCCTCGACAAAACCGTGCATGCCGAGCATGCCGA
>DJFO01000373.1:5862-6115 GCA_002432555.1 Marinagarivorans sp. UBA5870 | reverse complement strand
CGCCGATTCCCGCCGCAAGATCTCCCTTTTCACCAATGTGGAGGAGCGGGCCGTGGTGCCGCTGCCGGACGCCAACACCATCTACGCCATTCCGCGCATGTTGCAGGGTTACGCTCTGGACCAAATTGTCTGCGAGCGGCTACACATAGATGCCCCCGAAGCCGATCTCTCGGAATGGGATAAAGTCGTCGACGGCAAATTGCACCCGGAGCACGAGGTGACGGTTGCAATGGTCGGCAAATATATGAATTTG
>DJFO01000373.1:293-5789 GCA_002432555.1 Marinagarivorans sp. UBA5870 | reverse complement strand
TTCTGGTGCCCGGCGGCTTCGGCGAACGCGGCATGGAGGGCAAACTGACGACCGTGCGATATGCACGGGAAAATCGCGTGCCCTATCTCGGCATTTGCCTCGGCATGCAGTCGGTGATTATCGAATTCGCCCGCAACGTGTTGAATCTGCCCGATGCCAACAGCACCGAATTTGACCGTAAGACTCCCCACCCGGTCGTTGGCCTGATCACCGAGTGGGTGACGGCTGAAGGCGCGGTGGAAAAACGGGACGAAAACTCCGATCTCGGCGGCACCATGCGTCTGGGCGCGCAAGAGTGCCGCTTGGAAAAAACGGCGAAAGTGCGAGAGATCTACGGTGAAGACGTTATAGTCGAGCGCCACCGCCACCGCTACGAGGTGAATAATCATTACTTGGATCAACTGCGCCACGCGGGGCTGTCCATCGGCGGTTGGTCCGCGGACGACACCCTGGTGGAAGTGGTGGAGTTGCCGGAACATCCGTGGTTTATTGCCTGCCAATTCCACCCTGAATTTACCTCCACTCCCCGCGACGGCCATCCGCTCTTTATTAGTTATATCAAAGCGGCCTTAGCCGAGCGCCGGCGCAAAATAGGTTGAACTCATGCAAACGATTATTGAAGTTGGATCCGTCAAAATCGCCAATCATTTACCGATGGTATTATTCGGTGGGATGAATGTTCTCGAATCGCGGGATTTGGCCCTGCGCACGGTAGAAAAATACGTTGAAGTCACCCAGCGTTTGGGTATTCCCTATATTTTTAAAGCCTCCTTCGACAAGGCCAATCGCTCGTCCATTCATTCGTACCGAGGTCCGGGGATGGACGAGGGGCTGGCAATCTTCGCCGAAATCAAAAATACCTTTGGTGTACCTGTGATCACCGATGTTCACGAGATCTGGCAGGCAGAGCCCGTGGCAGAGGTGGTGGATGTTATTCAGCTACCGGCGTTTCTCGCCCGCCAGACGGATCTGGTGGAAGCCATGGCGAAAACCCGCGCGGCCATCAATATCAAAAAACCGCAGTTCTTAAGTCCGGCCCAAGTCAAAAATATCGTCGACAAATTCCGCGAGTGCGGCAATGAACGGCTGATTCTCTGTGAGCGCGGTACTTGTTTCGGCTACGACAACCTGGTGGTGGACATGCTCGGTTTTCGCACCATGCGCGAGGTCAGCGGCGGCCTGCCAGTGATTTTTGACGCAACACACGCCCTGCAGCAGCGCGAAGCCCTGGGCGCCGCCTCCGGCGGGCGCCGGCGCCAGGTGCTGGAACTAGCGCGAGCTGGTATAGCGGTCGGGCTCGCCGGTCTATTTCTCGAAGCTCATCCCACCCCCGATCAGGCGAAATGCGACGGCCCGAGTGCGCTGCCGCTGCATCTGTTAGAGCCTTTTCTGGCGCAGATCAAGGCAGTGGATGACCTGGTGAAAAATCTGCCGGAACTTTATATCGAATAAGCGTAACCGCCGGATGATTGAGTCTGGTTTCCCAAATGTGACAATGTGACTAAGAGAGACAAAGCTCCCATGAGTAAGATTATCGATATCAAAGGTTTTGAGGTGATGGACTCCCGCGGCAATCCGACGGTCATGGCCGAGGTGATTTTGGAGTCCGGTGCGGTCGGCAGTGCCTGCGCACCCTCCGGCGCCTCTACCGGCACCCGTGAAGCCTTGGAATTGCGCGACGGTGATAAGAGCCGTTATCTCGGCAAGGGCGTGCTCAAAGCGGTGGCCAATATCAACGACGTGATAAAACCTTTGCTGCTGGGTAAAAACGCCGCCGAACAGCGCGCCCTCGACGAACTCATGCTCAAGGCCGACGGCACCGAAAATAAATCCAAACTGGGTGCGAATGCCATATTGGCCGTGTCCTTGGCTGCCGCCAAAGCAGCGGCCATCGATAAAAAAGTACCCCTTTATGCTCATATCGCCGAGGTCAACGGCACTCCGGGCCAATACACCATGCCCGTGCCCATGATGAATATCGTCAACGGCGGTGAGCACGCCGACAACAACGTAGACATTCAAGAATTTATGATTCAACCGGTGGCGGCACCCACCTTTGCGGAAGCCCTGCGCATCGGCGCCGAGATATTTCATGCGCTGAAAAAAGTACTGTCCAGCCGCGGCCTGAACACCGCGGTCGGTGACGAAGGTGGCTTTGCGCCCAACCTGCCATCGAACGAATCGGCCCTCCAAGTAATTGCCGAAGCTGTGGCCAACGCCGGTTACCAACTGGGTAAAGACGTTACATTGGCTCTGGATTGCGCCGCGGCCGAATTTTATGAAAACGGCATTTATGACCTGGCGGGCGAGGGCAAGACTTTTACCCCCGCTAAATTTGCCGATTATCTGGCGGACCTCGCTGCCAAGTATCCAATTCTGTCGATCGAAGACGGTATGGACGAAAGTGATTGGGAGGGTTGGGCCGGTTTGACTCAAAAAATCGGTGATAAGGTCCAACTGGTGGGTGACGATTTGTTCGTTACCAATACCAAAATATTGAAAGAGGGCATAGAGAAAGGCATCGCCAATTCGATTTTAATCAAGTTCAATCAAATCGGCTCTTTGACGGAAACGCTCGACGCCATCAAAATGGCGAAAGAGGCCGGTTACACCGCCATTATTTCCCACCGCTCCGGCGAAACCGAAGATACCACGATTGCCGACTTGGCCGTTGCCACCGCCGCGGGTCAGATCAAAACCGGTTCACTCTCCCGCTCCGACCGCGTTGCCAAGTACAACCGGCTGCTGCGTATCGAGGCGGAACTCAAGGGTAAAGCGCCTTACCGCGGTCGCGCTGAATTCAAGAACTGATCGACAAAAAGGACTATGCTGTAGAGGTCGGCGCTTGCGCCGACCTTTTCTTTTGGCAGGCAGGAATGCAGAATGCAAGTATGAAATGGTTGATCGCAGTGTTAATTGTCGTTTTGGTTTATTTGCAATGTCGCCTTTGGTTCGGTGAAGGCAGTTTTGCGAATCTCACCCAATTGCACAGTGAAATCACCAAACAAAGTGCCGAGAACGCCCGTCTGCGAGAGCGCAACCGCCTGCTGGCAGCGGAGGTAACGGCTTTGAAAAATAATCAGGATGCCCTGGAGGAGCGCGCCCGGAGCGACCTCGGCATGATCCGCAAGGGTGAAACTTTTTTTATGGTGCTCCAACCAGCTTCTAGTAAAAAAGCTCTCGGCAATTTATGACCACCGGCAGGGTCTGGGCGCTGGTTCCCGCGGCGGGATCGGGTCAGCGTATGGGCACCGCCATTCCCAAACAATATCTGCCGCTCGCCGGCAAAACCGTATTGCAAATTACCTTGGAAAAACTTTCCGCGCTGCCGCAGGTGCAGGGCATAGTCGTAGCTTTAGCCGCGACCGATTCCCATTTTGCGCGGCTGCAGCCGCTGCCGCGCGTCGTGACCGTCACCGGTGGTAACGAAAGGGCGGAGTCAGTGCTGCGCGGATTACAATATCTCATGGATCAAGGCTGCCAGGGCGATTGGGTAATGGTGCACGACGCGGCGCGACCGTGTGTGAGCATCGACTGCATCGAACGGCTGATGCAAACCGTTCAGGCGCGAGACTGCGGCGGAATTCTGGCCGCGCCCGTGGCGGATACTTTGAAAAAAGCGGACGGCGAGCAGATCGCCCACACCGTCAGCCGCGCCGGGCTTTGGGCTGCCCACACGCCGCAAATGTTTTCTGTGTCCGCGCTCTTTCATGCCCTGCAAACGGCGTTGGCGCATGCAATTCCAATTACCGATGAAGCATCGGCAATCGAATACTGTGGCGGAGACGTATTGTTGGTGCCCGACCGGCGAGACAATATTAAAGTTACCCAGCCGGAGGATCTGTGGCTCGCCGAACAAATCCTCCGGCAGCAGAGCCTGGCGCAGGACAATAATTTATGAATCTTCGGATAGGTCAGGGCGTCGACGTTCACGCATTCGGGGCGGGCGATAAAATCGTTATCGGGGGAGTGGTCATTCCCCACACGCACAGGTTGATCGCCCATTCGGACGGTGATGTATTGCTCCACGCCTTGTGCGATGCGCTCCTGGGCGCTGCCGCCCTGGGCGATATAGGCCAGCATTTCCCCGATACGGATCCCCACTACGCCAATGCCGACAGTCGCGCGCTCCTCCGGTTGGTGATGGCCAAAATCAGGGCCAGGCACTTCCGGGTGGTCAATGCGGACATGACCATCATTGCGCAGAAGCCGCGCATGGCCACTTATATTCCGTACATGCGAGAAAAAATTGCAGAGGATCTGCAGTGTGCGGTCGAACAAATTAATGTAAAAGCCACCACCACCGAAAAACTGGGTTTTACCGGCCGGGAAGAGGGCATAGCGGCCCTGGCAACTGTACTGCTGGAAGCGGTGTAGGGCGACCCTTGTGGTCGCCCGCCCGCGGGGTATGTCGATGCGAAGTCGATCAGCGCTTGGCGTAGGGCGCTGGTGCCCTAAGGCTGCCGCGAACTTGGTTGCACGGAATGGGGCCCGGCGAGGCGGAATTTATTTCGGGGTTTGGCGCATCGCCCGGTACAGAATATCGCCGATTTCCGAACCTTTGCCCGCCACTATCTCCGCTAAACTCAATCCCTTCAGCTCATGCGGGAACACCAGCCAGCTATCGGTCGCATGCACATAAAAATCCGGCGTCAAATTGGTGACATTGCGGCTCGGTTTATACCAGGGGCAGGCAGTTTTAATCGTGCTGGGGGCTTTGGCTCCCGCTTTCGCCCGGATCTGCTCGATGATTGCCTGTAATGAGCGCCCGGAGTCGAAGACATCGTCGACAATCAACAATGATTTATCGGCGCTGACATTTTCGATCACGTAGTTCAAACCGAAAACCTTTACGTCTTTATGCTGCTGGCCGATTCCATGGTAGGACGCGGTGCGTATGGCGATGTGGTCGCTGTGCACGCCCATGAATTCCAAATATTCCTGTACGGCTATACCAACGGGAGCGCCCCCACGCCAAACACCGACGATAAAGTCTGGATAAAACCCCCGCTGGAAAATGAGTTCCGCCAAGCGGAATGAATCCAGTAGAAGTTCGTCGGCGGAGATAAATTGTTTTTCCATGGGGCGGCCTTGAGGCTCTCGTGTTATGGCTTGGTTNNGCTCGCTGTGTGGGGCGCGCAACCGGCTCTCTGAGAATGTGGCTTGCCTAGCAGTTTTACTTCGTCGGGCTTAGAGTCAATTTGAATCTGTGACGTCGTTAACAACGCGTTGCCGCGCCGCCAATACAATGGAGTGTCAGGGTGGGGTTAAATCCCGGCCTCTACGTGCGCAATTAAAATCAACCGAACTGAGCAGCATTGCTTTGCGGGAAGAATGAAAATGAAAATGAACGAATCGAAGGGCGTGTACCAGGCGATGGTCTGGCCGGGCTGCAGGCTTCCCACGGGCCTGGGAGCGCTGCCACGGAAACTGAAAGTATTGGGTTTATCTTCGTTGATCAGTTTGGCGCTGGCCGGTTGCGGCGGCGGTGAGGAC
>DJFO01000373.1:0-284 GCA_002432555.1 Marinagarivorans sp. UBA5870 | reverse complement strand
TCCTCTAGCTCGTCGAGCTCATCCAGTTCCTCCAGCTCTTCGAGCGGTACGCCTTTTGTAAGCACCTTGGTGTTTGCCTATAACTTCGGCGGCACGGGCTATACGGCAAAAGATGGCGTTGCTTATCAAGCAGAGCCGCAGAGTTTGATTACCAGTACCGGTTCGGTCAACGGCGTCAGCTCCATCAACGATGCCATCGCCGGTACGGAAGACGACACTCTCTATCAGTCCCAGCGCTACGGTATGTTCACGTTGGACGCGCCCATCGCCAACGGCACCTACAA
>DJFO01000304.1:4368-4509 GCA_002432555.1 Marinagarivorans sp. UBA5870 | reverse complement strand
GCCGCCCGCCGGGCCGCAGCGCGCGCGCCAGTTCGGCCAGCTCGGGAAATTGTTCGGTCACCAATTCTTCTCCGCGCGACCAAATGAGTACCTCACCGCGCTCATGCATAATTTGGCCGCGAATCCCGTCCCATTTCCACT
>DJFO01000304.1:3885-4178 GCA_002432555.1 Marinagarivorans sp. UBA5870 | reverse complement strand
GCGCCACCATTGTTTAACGCGTTCACCCTGCGCGTCTTTAGCCAGTTGCGCTAAGGGCAATATGTCCGTCTCGAGCCACTGCTGCAGCGGGCGATCGTCCATGCGCGAATGCGGCTGGCCCACCAGCAACGCAACAGTTTCCGCCGTATCGCCCACCGCCGCGTATGACTCTTTGAATAACCATTCGGGCATGGCCGTCAGCTCCATCGCCCAAATTTGCAGATCGCGCGACGTGATAAAACGTTTAATGCGCTCGCCCGTGAGAAAAAAAGTGGCCCAGGCGCCGTCGGCGG
>DJFO01000304.1:0-3818 GCA_002432555.1 Marinagarivorans sp. UBA5870 | reverse complement strand
TGCTTTTACCTTCGTCGCTGCTGTAGCTCTCACCGTCGTCGCTGCTGTAAAGCGTGTCGAGCGACTCGGCGGCGAGACCTTCGCCGCGCAGATAACGCGCGAGCAGGTCCTTGTAACCGTGAGTGACGTAAACCCGGCTTGCACCCGTCTCCCGCACGGTCCGCAAGAGGCCCGGCCAGTCCGCATGGTCGGACAAAACAAATCCGCGCTCGTAGCCGCGCCGGCGCCGGTGACCGCGTACACGCATCCAACCCGAAGCAAAACCCGTCGCCACATTTTTGAATCGTTTCATCCATACGGAGCGGTGGGCGGAAGGTGGTGCTATCACCAGCGCGCCCGCATAGGAATGGCCGCGCGGCAAATCGCCGGTGGGGATGGTCGGCAACATGGAAATCCCCTGCGCGCGATAAATATCCGTCAGGGGCTGCACCGCTCCGTGAATATAAACCGGTTCCTGTGTCCAGCGGGTCAATTCAGCGAGGATGCGCTGGGCTTTGCCCAGTGCATAACAAAATAAAAGCGAGGTCAAACCCTCCCGGCGGTTTTGCTGCCACCAGAGAAAAATCTCCCGCACCGTTTCCTCCCCGGATTGCCACTGATAAACCGGCGCGCCGAAAGTGGCTTCAGTAATCAGCACGTCGCAGGGCACTACCTCGAAGGTTTCCGCCGTGGGGTCTGGGCAGCGTTTATAGTCCCCCGTAACTACCCAAACTTCGCCGTCCGCTTCGATACGCACCTGGGCGGAACCGCGAATATGGCCAGCGGCGTGTAAAGAAATCCGANNACCCAGTTGCACCACCTGACCAAATTCTAAGGGGTCTATCTGCGGCGCCTCGGGTAAACGATGACGGAGAATCGGCGCGCAGCTGGCGCTGCATAAATATCGCTCGGACCCGGCGCGGGCGTGATCGGAATGCGCGTGAGTGACAACCGCCTGGGCTACTTCACCCCAAGGATCCACATAGAAATCACCCTGCGGGCAATATAAGCCATGAGGGGTCACTTCGATGAGTTGCGCCATAAATCCGCACGCCGCCGTAATAATGCTTATTTGGAGAGAACAACAGCGGCAGGAGTTCCGAAATGCTTCGCCGTGATCCACATCATTCGGTGGAAACACCGTTTACAAAACGATGCGGTACATAACTTTCGGCGACCCTGCCAGCGGTCACATTCGTGTTTATTTTCAGCAGCGCAGAAATCTGCAAGCGGTACCGCCGGGCACGCGCTTATTAGAATTTGTTGTAACACCCGCCGCGCTCCGATGCGCCGCGCTATCCGTTTTGAGCCCCTCATCAGGGTGCGGCGAAGGTGGATGAATTTTGCCGCTGCGGCCAGTGCCGCCTTACCAAACGTCGAATAGGGGCGCAGCCAAACGAACCTCAAATCGAAGCGCGACGCTAACGATTAGCCAAATGGCCTAAGCCGCCTTGCGACGTGCAATTTCGCGCCGAGCAGGTTATGTTCCGGTAATTCTAAATCTGCTCGAGCAATTGCGCGTTTAATTCGCAATTTGCCGAAAAATTAACCAAGCAGGACATAACTCGAGCAGAAAAAAATGAGTTGCTTGCGTAACTTGAGACACAGGTTTTCCACTTGAGCCTTAGCAGCATGAATATGTTCTGCAATCTCTACAGCTCCTTCTGTCATAGAGCGCCCGTCAAACATCTTTGCGAAGCTTATTTTGCCCGTCCCTTTACCCCCGGGAAGAAAAAGCTGCTGTTTTTATTCTGCCCGCGCAACCCGGTCGCCTTCAGCCAGGTCAATCCGTTCCTGCACTACGCGCCGGACATCGCGGAGGACTTTGAGATTTGCGTGCGCGCGACCCCGATCAATGACGTGAAGTCGGCGAATCTGCGGGATGCGGATATCGTCTGTCTGCAAACCGGCTTCGATCTGGCGGAGGTGGAAGCCGAAGAATTGTTCGCCGCGCTACGCCAACGCCATCCCAACGCGAAGTTTGTCTACTTTGACTGGTTTGCACCCCTCGACCTGCGCCTCGCGAAAATCCTAGACCGGCATATCGATCTTTACGTCAAACGCCAGGTGTTTCGCGATCACAGCCGCTACGGCGCCGCCACCCTCGGTGGCACCAACTTGATGGATTATTATGCCCGTAGATACAAAATGGATATGGCGGAACATTATTTTGAAGTGCCGACTAGTTTTTACAAAAAGCTAACCCTGGGCCCCGGCCTTTTTACCGGTCACTATCTGTTAAACCGTTTCGCGCGCGGCCAATATCGCGATCAACCAAAGAGCATAGATGTGCATGCGCGGCTCGGCCGCAAAGGCACCCCTTGGTATACCGCAATGCGCAACGAGGCGTTAGGGGCGTGCCAAACTTTACAACACCACCAAGTCGTCACTGGCAATGGCGTGGCCAAGCACCAGTATCTGAAGGAGCTGGCGCGGGCGAAAATTTGCTTCAGTCCATTCGGCTATGGCGAAGTGTGCTGGCGGGATTTTGAAGCGGCGCTCTACGGCTCACTGCTCATTAAGCCCGACATGTCGCATTTGCGCACCGCGCCGGAATTTTATGTCAAGGATGAGACCTACGTATCCGTCGCGTGGGATTTTTCCGATTTACAGGAAAAAATGGATTTTTATCTGCACAATTCCGCTGAACGCAACCGCATGGTCGGCAATGCCCGGCAAATATTAGGCGACTACTTCAAAAACAAAGTATTTCTGCAGCAAATGGCCCCGGTATTTCAGTTGGCGCACGCGGCGGGCGTTCCCGCGGCGGGCGCTCCCGTACTACCGGTACCCGCCCTCGCCACCACCGAGGCCATGAGCGGTCCCTGGCGCCCGCGCCGCTAATTCGGTTCGGGCGCTTGATAACCGAGGGCGTCCGCCGAATTTTCTTTGGTCAGCTCATCCACTATGCGCTCGCGCAACGCCTCGTTCTGTGCCGCCAAGCCGGCGATGCGTTGATAGTCCGGCACGGTCAAGCCCGTGTCGATAATCGCCTTGTGCATTTTTTCCTGCGCCTCTTGCTGAATTTCCGCAGCGGACTCGAGATCAGTGGCGCCCTCGAGCCGCACGCTGTACACCTCGCTGATAGCCCAAATGTCCGCGTAAGCGGCCGCAAAATCGTTGAGCTGCTCCTCGCTCACCTGATTGGCCGGTGGCGCGGGCGGCGCGTCGTTGATAAAAGGGCGATCTCTCGCAGCCACGGCCCGACCGCCCTCGATGGTCTGCGCCACAGCGGCTTCGCTGAAAGCGGCGAGTAACAGAATCACTGCGCATTGTGGGATAAATTTATTCATAACATTTCCCCAGATTTGCCAAATGGCTCGGTTGGAAAAATCGCGCGAAATGCCGCCGCGAAATCGTTTACAGAACTTTACCCCTATGCCACAGCAACCCCTATGCCACGCGAAGCAACTTATTGAAAAAGGAAAACAATTGCGGAGAGCACCGGTTACTTTGAGGTGAAAATCGGTAATTTTTGCAAGTAGGTGTGTCAGGCGTGTCGAAAGGGATAGCCTGCCGGCGGAGTACTGGCGGATCGCCCTCGGCATCCGCCCTACGGAGCGCGACGGTTGGACGCTTGTCCGCTAGCCGACGGCTGGCAACCGTACCCGGAAGCGCGAGCCGACACCTTGTGTGGAACTGACGCTGATGTTGCCACCGTGCAATTCCACCAGGCGCTTGGTGATGGCAAGACCCAAGCCGGTGCCGCCATATTTGCGATTGTTGGCGCCGTCCACCTGTTCAAACGACTCGAATATTTTGTCAATTTGATCCGGCGGAATACCGATACCTGTGTCCACCACGTCAATGGCGACTTTGTCGAATTCCTGCTTGGCGCT
>DJFO01000262.1:22071-22332 GCA_002432555.1 Marinagarivorans sp. UBA5870 | reverse complement strand
CACCGCCTGGGTGTATCCCAAAGGTTGTTCCCACTTGCCGTAATGTTTCCGCTCCAGGTGAGCAGCAGGGTTGCCAGTGGTGGAACAGCCGACCAGAGCCAGCCAAGTGATAGCGAATAAGGGTGCGGGTTTGATCATGATTTTGTCTCTCTAAAGTTTAATTCGAAAATTCCGTTCAAAACTTCGATTCAAAAGCTCAATTCAAAAGCTCAGTTCAGAAGTCCAATTCGAAAGGTCCAATTCGAAAGGTCCAATTCGAAA
>DJFO01000262.1:10977-22008 GCA_002432555.1 Marinagarivorans sp. UBA5870 | reverse complement strand
TGATGGCCGCGACCTAGCAGCCGCATAGGGTAAAAGCGCTGGTCGCTTGTGGGATCTATGATCGTTTCGTAAATGAGCGAAGGCTGCGCGCTGTAACCGTCCCCGGAATAAACCGGGTCGTCCGGAAAGCGGTCGCTGGAATAATAGGTATTAAAATCGAAGGACTGATTTATTTCCAAACGCAGCCGGTATGGCTGANNCAGGAAGCTCTGCTGTAGCGTCGCGCCTGCATAACCGTCGATGGCCGCCGGGCGAGTAGCGCGCTCCGGACCAGCGGTTGGCTGGACTGCCGCCAGTTTGTGCAGAAACACCGGCAGAGATTCCGGTCTGGCCCGGTCGCCGGCGGTTGCGGGGTCATCGACGAAATCAAAAAGAGCGTCGGCGTTCGCAGTGAACAACGGATTCGATGTCAATGAGAGGCCCCGCCGTTTTGGCGTGACCTTGACGTCAAATCGGTTGTCCGCCAGCTTGCGGGTGACGTAGAGCGGCTGGATCATGTCGCCCTGCAGAGTTTCAAGCCAAAAAGCGTACTGCGGCCAAGCGAAACTCGGGCCCGTGCGCAGGTCAATGCGCAGCGGAGAACCCTCGGCCCCCGCTGCCGCGAACTCCAGGCGTTCATAGGTGAAGCGCTGCTGATCGACGGCGGGGGCGCCGGCTCGCAGGGCGGTGCCCCAAACGTAGAGATCCATTAGGGGTCCCCATTGGAAAAATGCGGCACCGATCAACCCGCCACAGACGAAGAGCGCGAGCATCGGGCTCCCATTGAACCCCGGTTTATGGGTGGAAGCCCGCAGTTTGAGATGCTGCCGCAATACCGCCAGATTGTTTTTCAAATGCCACAACGCCAATAGCACCAGTGCTGACCCCAGCACCGTGTGCATAAGCGCGGTCACCGGATTATGGGGGCGGGTGAACAGCAATACGGACGTGACCAGCATGACTCCGAGGGAGAGGAACAGGCTCAGGGAGACAAAGGGTCGACTTTTGCTTCGATTGGACATAACAGCTCCTTGGCAACTTGCCCCGCCACTGTCCGGGAGCTTGGGTTCCACTGCCAATCAAGCTTTCTAAAATTTTCTCAAATCGTTGATTTTATAGCGTTAAAACCTTGCAGCTGATGATCGCGGAGAAGAGTCTGCGCCCGGTCCTGTTCCCGTTGGGCGAGGTCCGGCACTCCCTGGGCGCGGAACAAGGCCGCGAGTTGCAGGCGCGTGAGCGCTTCACCGAGGGGGCAGCGAATGGTCGCGTGACTGCGCAGGGCGTCTTCGAATGCGGCTTTGGCGTCCTCGAAGCGGCCGAGCGCCTGCTGCAGTTCCCCGCGCAGTTGCGCAATATAGGCGAGATAGAGGTGATCCTGGTGGCGCGCCGCGTCCGCGCCCGCGGCGGCCAATGTCTGCAGCGCGCGCTCGGGCTGCTGCTGTTTAGCCTGGGCGACAGCCAGCCAATAACCCAATCGCCCGCGTTCGGCCGCCCCGCTGAATTCGCGCAGGGCGACTGTGAGCTCGTCTTCCGCCCGCCGAGTTTCCCCTTGGTCGATTAGCACTTGTGCGAGGAGTCTGCGCGCCACCAGATTCTCCGCTTCCAACGCCTTCAAGCTGACCAGCAGGCTCGCTGCGGCGGCCAAGTCGCCGGCGTCCCTTTGCTCGAGGGCCCGGGACATCAGCTCGCTCTTAAATTCGTCGGGCAGGCTGACCGGTTGGGCAGCGGGCGCATAACGGCCGACCGTCTGCGCCAGCGCCTGCACTACCGCGCTCACAGTGGTACCGAACAAAGTGCCGCGTTTCACGTGGTCGCGGAAATGCAGTCGGTAATCGAGGCGGTATTCCTCCACGTAACCGGAGAGGCTTGTTTCAATGACCGCATCCGCTCCCGAAACCACACACAAGCGAGCCACGTCCGCGCTGGCGAAATCGCGCGGCAGTTCCGCCCGGCGCATGCTGGCGAGCACGTATTCCGGGTCCATCGCCAAGGTATTGCCACCGGCCTTGAGCAGTTTGATCAGCTGATCCATCGCCCCGAGGGAGACCCATTGGTGATCGGTGCCGGGCACGGTGCTTTTAACCGGCAAGACCAAAATCGGCGCGGCGAGCGGGAGAGGTTGCGTGTTCTTAAAAAAATAAATGGTCGCGAGAGCCACAAGCAGTGCGAGCCCAACGCCGGCGGCGAGGATTCCGCGCCGGGCCCGCCGCGGGGGGAGAGCGGGGCGCGCGGCCTCGACGGAGCCGGTTGGTTGGAGCGATTCCCTATGTACCGCGGCACTCCAGGCGTAGCCGCGTCGCGGATAGGTTTTGATCAGGTTCGGGTCGCGCACCAGTTGCCGCAATTCGCGGATGGTTTGAAACAATACCTGCTCGTCGACGACCACGTCGTCCCAGACATTTTCGAGTAACCGCTGTTTACTCAACACTTTCTGCGGATGCTCAAGCAACACCAGCAGCAGGGCAAACACCCGCGGGCGGACTTGCACGCTCTCGCCATCGAGTTCAAGCAGCTGGCGGTGCGGATGGATCACAATTCCCTGGGTAACAAGTCTTGTTGTCACTGGTATAACCGTCGGTTCGATAAAAATACGCAACCGTCTGCCGGTGGGCCCAGCAACGGGGGCGAAAAATGAAATGCTGGCGCGGGAACCCTGGCCGTTGTTTGAGCATAGTCAAACCGGCTGCCGCACGGCGTGGCGGGATTTTACTACGCGGCGCTGTTGGGTTTGGCGAACCAATCGCGCGAAATTAGCGGACGGCTGCGTTTTTCGAGAAGTCGAGGCCGCCGGCCTTTTTTTGCACCGGTGCGTCCGCTGCCGGTCGGGCTCTCCACGGCGTTACGCTTATGCCAGCGGCGCCGCCATTTTCACAACCGGTGGCGGCCCGGCGCGCAGGGCCGGGTTCGCTCCTGCCGGGCGGATTGTTCTGTCGCAGCTTGCGACCGACGCGATGCTATCTTGACTTCCCTCGGACATAAACGATGCGATAAATCGCATTGGCGTGATCGTCGGACACCAGCAGCGACCCGTCCGGCAACGCCTGTACGTCGACCGGCCGGCCCCAGACATTGTCCTTGGCGTCCAGCCAACCTTCGGCGAATACCTGGGTGCGCGATTGCTCTTTTTTTGCCGCTGGATCCACGGCGAGAATTTGATAGCCCACCTTTTTGCTGCGGTTCCAGGAACCGTGTTGCGCGATAAAAATTCGGTTGCGATATTCCGCCGGAAATCCGTCACCCGTATAAAACCGCATGCCTAGCGCGGCTGCGTGCGCCTGGAATTTGGCCTCGGGGCGTACGAACTCCTCGCACTTGCGCTTGTTGCCAAATTCGGGATCGGCGATATCACCGCCGTGACAATAGGGATAACCAAAATGCTGCCCCGACTGGGCCGCCCGATTCAGTTCCTCCGGCGGTACATCATCGCCGAGGTAGTCGCGGCCATTTTCGGTGAACCAGAGTTCACCGGTCTGTGGGTGCCAATCGAAGCCGACGGTATTGCGAATGCCGCGTGCGAAAACTTCCGGTTTGGGGGCGGCGGCTTTAACATCGAGTCGGGTGATGCTGGCGTAGGGGTCGGCGGGCTCGCAAATATTGCATGGCGCGCCCACGGGGACGTAGAGCAGTCCATCGGGCCCAAAGCGAATAAATTTCCAGCCGTGTGAATTATCGCTGGGGAATTGATCGGTGACCACGGCGGGGGCGGGAGGATTTTCCAGGCGGGTCAGAATATTGTCGAAGCGCAGCAAGCGGTTGACCTCCGCCACATACAGGGCGCCATCGCGAAATGCCACACCGTTGGGGCGGTTGAGGTCTTTCGCCAGGGTCAGAACTTTCTGAGCTTTAACGCCGTCATGGACGATTGCGTACACCTTGCCTTCGGTGCGGGTGCCCACAAACAGTGTTTGCCCATCGCCTACCGCCATCGAACGGGCATTGGCGACGTTTTGCGCGAACAGCTGAATTTCAAATCCCGGCGGTAATTTAATGCGATCGAGCGGCAGCTCGGCGTGTGCTTGACCGCAAGTCAAGCCAAAGCCCAATACAAGGCCGAGTAGTCCGCCCGATAAATTGGCGACTTGTCGTGCGAAGCGCGGGAAGCGGCCTCCCCAGAGCGGCTTGAGTAAAGCGAGGCACGGCAGATGGAAAATGAATAATCGCATAATCAATTGTCTCCAGCTTGTAGTGGGAGATTTACCCGTAGGCAATCATGCGCTCTGCGCTGGCCACCAGCAACCAGAGCAGCAGGGACAGCAGACCGGCCCGCGCGAGCGCCCGGTTGGTTCCACCCTCCAGCTCCAGGTGCCGGTGCGTTCTCCAGGCGGGGATTCGGTGAGTGAAATAAATATTGAGCAGCGCCAGCGGTAGGGCGACAAATTTAATCAGCAAAAAGGGGTTGTCCACATAATCTCCGGCGTTAGCGGCCAGCAGGCAGATGCCGGTCGGCAGGGCGACGGCGAGTCCGCCGGCTGCCAGGGGAGTCGCGAGGGCGCTGATGTGTCCGAGTGGAATGTGGCGGCGCCAGCCGAGGAGGCGCAGATCCAGCAGTGCCGCGCTGCCGAGTAATAAAGCGACGCCAAGCAAGTGGAACAGATTAATCGTTGCGTAACCCCAGCCGCCCAAATCGCGTATCGCTTGCCCGAGGGGTGACTCCTGCAGTGCGTTTAACAGCGTGGCCAGGTCTGTCATAGGATTATTCGCGATCCGGGTAAACGTTGTAGAGTTTGCCCTGGTACAAGATGCGCTCCGCTTTTATTTCATAACGCGCGGGGTCGGTGCTGCGATGGCCGCTGACGGTCACCTCCGCGCCCACCGGGACAGTGTCTTCTTGCAAGCCGGAGCGCGCGGTGCGCGTCGGCGGTGCCAGCGTGATATCCCACACCTGCCCATCCGCGCGGATCTGCAGATTAGCGTGCGGGCCGGCGAAGCTGACAGTCTTTACAACCACGCCTTTGAGTTCGAACTGCGCCTCGTCATTCCCCGCCCAGCCATGATGGGCAAGGGCGGATGGCGCTGCTACGACCAGGCTCGCCAGCAACATAAAAATGTTTCGGCCAAATAATTTCATGCGCATAGAGATCTCCTAAAGGGGGGCGAGGCGACAGCCGCAACATTCCAAGGTGTTCGTCGTGCGGGTTTTGGATCCTCAAGCTGGCCAAAGTTTCCATGAACCGGGCAAATGGAAAATACGAGCTCAAGGCACAGGCCCGGCTGTGAGCGAGACCCATGATGAGTGAGGCCGGGACCCAGAAAAAGGCCTGCGTGTAATCCGCAGTCCGCGCCGGCTATAATCGGGCCGGCACCGGCATAGGTTCTGCAACATTCGGCCAGACTGGATGTGTGCGCTCCGTTGGGTTCTCGCGTCACCCGGTTTTTTCAGTGGCGACGCGAGAAAACCTTGATCATCCTCCTCTATAAAAAAGCGCGACCACTATGGTGAGCAAAAAATGGGCGGCGGGATTTTTCACCGCGTTATATGCGTTCTTGATATCCGCCTCGGGCTGCGGCGACCTCAGCCTGCAGAATGCGCCATCCAAACCCCAAAGCGGCGGCGGCACCTTTCAAAGAGATGCGCACGGGGTGACCGTCACCTTGCCGCACGGGGATGTCAAGAAAGTCCGATTGCAGTTGTACGGGGAGAACCTGGTGCGCGTGACAGCGACACCTCAGGAGACTTACACCAACCTACCGGATTACCTGATGGTGGTTGCCGAACCCGCCGCCGTCCCCTTCGACCTCGTACGGGAGGCAAACTCGGTCATTCTCAAAACGCGCGAATTGACTGCCANNGGAGTTTTTTTGACAAAACGGGCCGGCCGCTCCTCGCCGAAGCCGATCGCGGGCGGTTTGGCCCGGTTGTCGACGAACCCTCCCCGGCGGACGCCGACTCCTACGCCGTGCAGCAGACGTTTGTGAAAGAGCGCAATGAAGGCTTTTACGGCTTGGGGCAATTGCAAAATGGCTTGGTGAATTATGCCGGACACGATTTGGAATTGACGAGCTACAACCTGGAAATTGTCATTCCCTCCCTGGTGTCCAGTAAAAACTACGGAATTTTGTGGAACAACGCTGCGGTCACTCGCTTCGGCGATCCGCGCCCGGCGGCGCCTTTGGCGGAAGCTTTTCACCTTTACGGCACCGATGGCGACCCCGGCGGTTTGACCGCGCGTTATTACGACGGTGATCAACTCCTATTGACCNNTCAATTTTTACGGCGCGGCAGCGAACGGGAATTTCCATTTCCGGCGGAAACCAAAAATGCGCAACAATTGCGGGTGGTGCTCGAAGGCACCCTCGAGGCCAAAGCCGCTGGACGACACACTTTGAAAATGTATGCCAGTGGTTACACCCGCTTATTCGTCGACGGCGAACAGAAGGTCGATGCCTGGCGCATGAACTGGAATCCCTGGTATCGGAATTTGGACCTCCATCTCGCTGCCGGTGAGCGAAAAAACCTGCGGGTCGAGTGGTTACCGGACGGGGGTTATTTGCGTTTGCTGCAAAATTCCCCTCAGTCGGTGGAAGCCGAGCAGCGAATGTCCCTCGCCAGCGACACGGGCAAGGCCATCGATTATTTTTTTGTCAGCGGTGGCAACAAGGACGAGTTGATCGCCGGTTACCGGCATTTGACCGGAAAAGCGGTGATGTTGCCCAAGTGGGCCTACGGCTTTTGGCAGAGTCGCGAACGCTATAAAACCCAACGCGAAATAATCGATACGCTTAAAGAATATCGCACGCGCGGAATTCCCATCGACAATATAGTGCTCGACTGGTCCTACTGGCCGGANNCGCCTGGGGCAGCCACGATTTTGATCCGCAATTTTTCCCCGATCCTCAAGGCCTGGTAGATGCTGTGCACAAGCTGAATGCGCAGATCATGATCTCTGTTTGGCCCAAATTTTATCCAACGACCGAGCACTATCGGGAATTGGACGCGAAAGGGTATATGTTCAACAAGAATATTGTCGCTGGCAACTTGGACTGGATAGGGCCGGGGTACGCCAATACCTTCTACGATGCTTTTGCACCGGAAGCTCGGCAAATCTTCTGGCGGCAGATCAATCACAAGCTCAACACCTATGGGTTTGATGCCTGGTGGTTGGACGCGGTGGAGCCGGATATTCACTCCAATTTGAGTTTCACCCGGCGCAAAGATTTAATCAGCCCGAATGCCCTGGGTACGGGCGCGGAATATTTTAATGCTTACGCGCTGCCGCACGCCGAGACCGTCTATCAGGGCGATCGGGAAGCCGAACCCAACAAGCGCGTTTTTATCCTCACCCGCTCGGGCTTCGGCGGTATCCAACGCACGGCCTCGGCCATCTGGAGCGGCGATACGGTGTCGCGTTGGTCGGACATGAAGGAGCAGATAGCCGCGGGCATAGGCGTTGGGCTCGCCGGCATGCCCAATTGGACATTTGACATAGGCGGCTTCACGCCGGAAAACCGCTTTCGCCGAAGTAACAAGGGATTCGTCGGCCCGGTGAACCAGATGGATGTTAAGCAGGTGGACGAGTGGCAGGAATTGAACACCCGCTGGTACCAGTTCGGCGCCTTTGCGCCGCTCTACCGGGCCCATGGCCAAAATCCCTACAGGGAGATTTTTAATCTGGCGGCAAAGGGCAGTGAACCCTACGAAACCATGGTGTGGTACACCAAGTTGCGTTATCAGCTCATGCCGTACATCTATAGCGAAGCCGGGGATCTCTACCACAAGGATGACACCCTGATGCGCGGTCTCGTGATGGATTTCGGCAGCGATCCGGCCGTGCGCGACATTGCTGACCAATACATGTTTGGCCCAGCGTTTTTGGTCAACCCAGTCTACGAGTTCAAAGCCCGCAGCCGCTCGGTTTATCTGCCCAGTGGCAGCGACTGGTACGACTTTTACTCCGGCGAGCGCCGCGCCGGGGGGCAGACCATCACGGCGGCGGCCCCTTACAGTCGCATGCCGGTTTATGTCCGGGCGGGGTCAATCGTGCCCACCGGCCCCGACCTGCAATACGTCGACGAAAAGCCGGCAGCGCCCCTCACCTTGAACGTCTACACAGGCGCAGACGGTACCTATGAACTTTATGAGGACGACGGTAAGACCTACGCCTACGAGAAGGGAGCCTTTTCCCGGATCCCGCTCGCTTACCAAGAGGCGACCCGCACCCTCAGCATAGGCGCGCGCGCCGGGGAATACGCGGGCATGCCCCGAACCCGCCGTATCCATATTCGTTGGATCTCGGGACCGCGCAAAGACGCGGCCGACTTCACTGCCGTGCCGGACGTCACTGTGGAGTACAGCGGGAATCCGGTCACACTGGTGAGATAAGCCCCGGCGGGGGCGAACCAGGGACCCAGGAACCTAGGGATCTAGGAGAGCCCCGTAATGAATTCTCTACCCGTAGGGCACACCTTTTGGGGCGCCCGTTTTGCCTGGCAATGCAGCTCCCCGCCGGACTCCCAAAGCCCGTGACCGCCTCTGGGCGGGGGCCTCCAATGCCAAAATGATATTTCTGTAACTGTCTAAGTTGCTGTTTTCACTACTCAAAAATTTCTCGCCCGACTTTCTGTTCCACTCCGATCAATTGGGAAGCCGCCCTAGGGCAAATTCGCAAAACTCCTGTCATCCGCAACCTTACCAGCGGCGCGATCAACCACAACAGGAGCTTTTATGTCGAACCTCTCCCAGCCTTTCAACCGCAAAGTCGCCGACCAAGCCGATCTTACTCAGCCTCAGTTGGCAGGGCCCGTCCGGCAGGAGGCCAGGGTGGTCGACTACTACAGCTCCGCCACCTCCGGATACCAGGATTGGAGCCGCAACATCAATATGCATTTTGGTTACTACCAGTGGGGCATGAACCCATTCGACCTGGAAGCCATGCTGGAAAATACCAACCGCCAGGTATTCGAGAGTCTACATATCAAAGGCACCCATAGCCGGTTGCTGGACATGGGCTGCGGGCTGGGAGCCACGGCGCGGTTTTGCGCCGCGCGGGAGGGAGTGGCGTCTGTGACCGGTATTACGCTCGTTGAGAGCCAGGTCCGAGAAGCGACGGCCCTGGTCGCAGATTCACCGCTGGCAAGCCGCCTGCGCTTCGAGCGCGGCGACTATCACCATACCCCGTTTGCGGACGAGTCCTTCGACGGCACCTACGCGGTCGAAAGTGCCTGCCACTCCGTCGAGCGGGACAAGCGGAGTCTGCTGCAAGAGGCTCATCGCCTGCTCAAGCCCGGCGGTCGCTTTGTGATCTGCGACGGGTTCATCCGGTCCGCCGCTCCCCTCAACGCTTTTTCCGACCTCTGTTATCGCAAAACCTGCGAGCACTGGTCGCTCGGACATATGGCGGAGTTGGACGGGTTGCTGGCGGCCATGCGTGACCTGGGGTTCAAAAATATCGAAGTGCGCGACATCACCCTGCGCATGCTGCCATCGGCAGCGTTCATTCCCGCCGTCGCCCTGCGCTATTTTTGCAAACTGCTCTGGAGCAAGGACCAAAACCCGCAGCATTGGCATCACTTGTTGGCCCCCCTGTGGGGTTTTTTCCTCGGCCTGAATATAAAGCGATTCGGCTATTACCTGATAAGTGGGGAAAAATAGCGGGTTGAATTGCAGCGCACGGGAAATGGGAATTAACCAGGCGCTGCCGGACAACCTGGCGCCGCAGCCATCCAATCATGGACCAGGGGCGGGCCATCGAAACATTAAATAGAGAAAGCGCATGGCGAATCGCTGTCAAACGAGCCGCGATATCGGAGAATTTTTTTAGACTCATTCGTGCACCGCTGCGTTAATGCCGGCTTCGCTTTATATCCGCAAATCAGTTAGGCACACGACGCTTAGTTAACCTGGTAATTTCCGTGGTGGCTTTTGCCGCCGCTCGGCTTTTTTTGAATTTCGCGAAAGAAACTGTAGAAAAACACGGTCTAATTCGGAGCAACCCATCTGCTAGTCTAAAGAGTGAATCTATCCATTGGCTGTGTTGAGGAGGTCGCTATGAGGCACGCACATACTGTTGTTACCGTCCACGATGAATTTTTAGGCGTCGATGATCACCTGCAAGCCGAGGTGGAAAATTGGTTTACCATGTCCATCGTGTTGGCCTCTTTATCGCTGCCGTTCATTTTCGTCCTGCATTTTCTTTAGACGGCTTCTTTCGGTTTGGCGGCGAGTTAAGAGACACTAGTCCGGGGCGCGGTTAACGCGCCTCCATCTCCTTTTGTTTGCCGCTTAATTTGAAACAGCCGCTCGTTTTCCTTTTTGCGCTGCTCACTTTATCCTGCTTGTTTCCAGCGTAGTTCCGCCCAAACTCCCAAGCCCTTCACCACGCTGCCAAAAAAATCGCCATCGATCAGTGGCACCTCCGTTCCCAAATGGCGCGTAAGCGCGTCGCGCACGAGGCGGGATTTCGCACTGCCGCCGGTGAGATAAATCAAATCGGGCGAACAGCCGGCTTGATTTATTGCGGCCCGCGCCAACTCGAGGATTTTCCCGGTAATTGCCGCACCGGCCCGGTTGAGCTGCTCCAGCTGGATCTCGAGGTGCAGGCCGTCGTCAATCTCGCGCAGGTCGACCGGGACCCTCGCGTTATCGGAAAGCGCGATTTTGGCCTGTTCGGCTCGGTTGACGAGGATAAAATTTTGCCGGCGCTCACGCAGGTGGACGAAGCGGCGAAATTTTTCCGGCTCCAGCGTATCGCGCATGAGCTGATCGAGCCAAACGCGCGTTTTCTCGGCATAAAATTCGCTCTGCGCCGCCACATCGTTGACGGCGGTTGCCTGCACGAACGGCATCACCGGCATCGGCAAGTCCGATTTCAACCGGCTGTGCAGGCCGAACTCAGGCATGATGGATTGCAGCGCGAGGCGTATGTCAAAATCGTTACCGCCGACACGCTCGCCCGTGTGGGCAAGAAAATCGCTCTGGCGTTCTGTTTTGTCGCGGTGACTGGGACCCATGAGCACTATGGAGCAGTCGGTTGTACCCCCGCCTATATCCACCACCAGCACTTTGCGGTCCTCCTGCAGGCGCTGTTCAAAATCGAAACCGGCAGCCAGTGGCTC
>DJFO01000262.1:1222-10938 GCA_002432555.1 Marinagarivorans sp. UBA5870 | reverse complement strand
CACGGTCACCACGTCCTCAAAAAAGTCCACCATATCCGCACGCAGGCCGCTGGCGCCCAGGAACGACTTCGGCGATTTAATGAAATAGCCCTCGGTGGGGTCCGCCATGTGGTGCTGCAGGGCACGGGCCCCGAATGCCAACGCGTCCCGGCTGCGGTTGATCTGCAGGTCCCGCTTGACGAGCGGCACTTGGCGCATGAGCGCCTGGCGACGCTGGAGGAATACTCGCTGCTCCTCCCCCACCAATTGCTGGGCGACCCAGTCGCCGATCAGGCAGCGCTCGGCCGCGTATAGACAGGATAGAAGAAACGGCTGGTCGCCATCCAAGGGAACAAGTGTTACCCCGGCGGCCGTGGCGGCGGCAACGGCACACTGGGAGGTGCCGTAATCCAGGCCTATGAACATGGTGAGTTACTCTCGCGGTCGATTGTGCTAGGGCGAATTATGCCCGCTTAACCACCCGGCATCACGCGTTGCGTGCGCAGCCGGAGATCTCCCCGCAGGCCGCCCTCCGGTCAATTCCGCATACCAGGGCGCCCCGTGCTGGCCGGTTATTTTGCGCACAAAGTTGCTGGGTGGTGGGCCGAGAAAGGCGGTCTCGCTCGAGTCTCGCCGGCATGATTTCAATCCATCAGGGCGTCGGCGTGGTGAGCAATGCGGTGAACGCGGACCGGCGTCTGAGCAGTGGCAGCCGCGACAGTGGGCAAGGGGAAGAGAATTGCCGTGCCGGCTTATGTGGGCGCAAATTCCCCAGGGGCAATTTTGGTCGGAAAATCAGCAATTTCGTTAACTCGATTATTATTGAGGTGCAGTTCCAAAAACTATTTGCAGTAGCGCAAATAAGCAAAATATTAATGATCCGGTCGACTATATCCCAATTCCACTCCGCGCGAAAAATTGGTACTAATGATCGTGTACAGCCAAGTTTCAAGTGTAAAAATTTGTAGGTTGATTTACCAAAGGGAGTTTTGACTGTACCTTGAACACATGCACCTTAAATCGATAATAAAAAAATAAAGTTTGAAGCAAAACTCCCAGCGAATACCAACGCGGCAGTCACTAGACCAGTTTGGTCGTTTTTCGAGCTTTTTGCCGGCGTTTTTCAGTCCGTCCCAAGTGTTTTTTTGCCGATCATAAGCGGCCGGGCAAGTTTTATCTCAAGTTTTCCATACATCAAAAGGGGGTGGTTTATATGCTCTGAAAACCAAAGTGCACGGATATTAGGCTTAGCAAATTTTGGGACAAACAAAGGATAACCATATGCAACTAACGTTAAAATGTTGGCTGGCAGTCGCCGCCATCGCTGGAGCTTTTTCCAGCGCGGGTGTCCTGGCGCAAAATCAGTCTGGAGCTCTTCAACATGTCAGTTCGGGATTGTGCGCGGCCCCGCTCGGGGACTTGGTTAGCGCCAATACCGACAGCAGGATTGCCCTGCAAGACAAATGTGATTCAATGTCCGCGAGTCAATTCGTGTGGCTGGCCGGTGGCAGCCTCATGCATGCGCAGAGCGGCCTTTGCGTGGTGCCGCAAAACGAAGAAGACGACTTCCGAGATGGCGTGATCCTCGGTCTGGCCGCGCGCTGTGAGACGGATACAAGCAAATTCGTTCAAACCGCCACGGGCGCTTTTGTGCACGCCCGCTCTAACTTGTGTATTCAACCAAAAACCTCGCGCGCCGCGCCTAAGCCCGGGACTCAGCTGGTGCTCAAGTCGGATTGCGAATCATCCTATGCGGCATTTCAGCCTTTTGCCAGCACTGGGGCGGATACAGACGGCGACAAAGTTCCGGACCGGGCTGATCTGTGTCCCGCCACACCGGAATTCACGCCGGTTGACAACAGCGGCTGTCCGCTGGATTTCAATGACGACGATTTCGACGGGGTCATCAACACGTTTGATAAATGTCCAGGAACTCCTCCCGGCACACCGATCAATTTCAACGACGGTTGTCCGCTCGACCTCAACGACGATGACAAGGACGGCGTGATCAATACCTTCGACGAATGCCCGCGCACACCACTGCGCAGACGAGTCGATTTCCGTGGCTGTCCCATCGATTTCAAAGATGCCGACAGAGACGGCGTGGCCAATTCATTTGATTTTTGCCCGAACACCCCCCGCGGCGACCGCGTGGACGACTTCGGCTGCAGTCTGCCGCCGGATTCCGACGGTGATGGCGTGCCCGACCAACAGGACCGTTGCCCAAATACGCCCCCTGGTACGGTCGTGGACTTGAGCAGCGGGTGTCCCCTCGATGTCAATGACGACGATCAAGACGGCATTATCAACAGCTCCGATCTGTGTCCGAACACTCCACCCGGCACGCTCGTCGACGGACAAGGCTGTCCGCTGCAGGATGAAGACGGCGATGGCGTAGCGGATATTTTCGACGGCTGCCCCGGTACCCCGCGCGGTGCCATAGTGGACTTTGGCGGATGCCCGATTGACGAAGATGGCGACGGTGTTCCCAACGGCCTCGACGAGTGCCCCGGCACCCCTTCCGGCACCAATGTGGAACCTAACGGTTGCCCGCTGACGGACACGGACGAAGACGGCGACGGTGTACCCGACCCCCTCGATCAGTGCGCCGGCACCCCGGCCGGTGAATCCGTCAATCCGCAGGGATGTCCGGCCGTGTTCGCCGTAGAAATTACTGGCCAGCGCCCGCTCAGCGGCATCACCAACGCGCAGTTGGAAATATCGGTGGCCGACTTGATCACCTCACAGCCGGCCGACGGTCTCGAGTTGAAAGTATTGCCCGTCGCAAGCTTCACGATTTTTGCGGAAGAAGGGGATCGCGTTAAAGTGTTGTCCACAAATACGCAAATCCTTGGCACTGTTCAGGTGCCTGTGTTTCTTCTCGCCGCCGACGGCAGCACTTCGAATCTTTTCCTGGTCAGTGTTGAGGTGCGTCCGCTCGATATTAAATCGTCGCTGATTATCCATGACGACGCGACCCTGGACGCCTCGGGCATTAATCTGGTTGAAGTGTTTGACCGGCTGACGGCCGGCAGCGAGAACGGCCAGTCCGGCGCCCAATTGTTCCGCCAGTTCTGGGATAACCAGCTGTCGGTGTCGTCGCTCGGCAGTTCTGTTATTTGCAACGGGCAGTTCAACGGCTTTCCGATTATTTGCGATCGTTTTGAGGCAACTTTCGCCACCGGGCTCAGCGAATCAGAATTGCTCGCGGATATGCAGACCTTCCGTCTGCTCGCTGCGGTCAATCGCATGGAATTGCACAACCGTTGGCAGGATTGCGGCGAGCATCGTCTGGTATTCGGCAAAATTGTCTCCGGCCGCAATTTCCTGATTCTGGAAGCCCGCCTGCCCAACCCGACGCCGGGTCAAGCGAGCGGCTGCGCCAACGTGGTCAATTTCTGGAACGATATGTCGAGCCTGGATGCGCAGACCCAAGCCGCCGAACGCGCCGCGCGCCTGCGCGCCTTTTATCTCGAGGGAACAGTGACCGGGACTCCCGTTGTGAGCGCTGAGCATTTCATGGATGCGACTGGGCAAATCCGCACCAACCAATTTATGCAGAGCCCCTGGCTGTTGCGGGAAAACAAACTGGTGCGCACTTGCGACCCCGTCTGTCATATCACTGCCCACCCGGTTTCGGTGAAGGAGAATCCCTTCGGCGAGCTGTTCAACCCGGCGCTGCCCTCAGGTTCGCCGCTCGCCGGTCTCGCCGCGGAATTTCAGAATGTGTTTGTGCAGAATCTGGCTTCGCTCACCACCGGCAGCATGGTCGAATTGAAAAACGATTTCCCGGAGAAATTCAACAATGGTCAGAGCCATTCGGATTTTCCCGGCTTAACCGAAAACCAGTTCGCCCAGCATTTTGGCGGCAATATGACGAGCAGTTTTGGTGTGCGCTTGGCTGAGCAGTTACAGGGTGTCACTGACGCCCGCGGCGCGCCGCTGACAGTAGAGCAGGTACTCGCACGCTCCACCGCCTTGAACTGCGGTGGCTGCCATCAACCGGGATTTTTCGGTTTGACCAACCCCGGCAGCATCGGCGCCATGCGACTGCCCAACGGCGTGATCATCGACAGCTGGCCCAGTACTTTGGGTTTCGTGCATATCGATGAAGGGCGCAATCTGTCCCCGGCTTTGGAACAGGTATTCCTGCCGGTGCGGCTGCAAGCCTTTGTCGACATCATGGAGGAGGTGAGCGGACAATAACGAAGGACCCGGGCGCGGAACTGCCGTTCCCGCGCCCGGGGTTTTTCAACCCGTCGCCAGGGGCTTTTTTAACCCTGGCCCGGGGCTCTTCAACCCGTTGCCAGGGTTTTTTTTAACGGTGGCTAGGGCTTCTCAACCCGTCGCCATGGGCAACCCGGCACGGGTTCCCCATTCGGCCCAGGAGCCGTCATAAAGCGCAACCGAGGTGAAACCGCAGATGCTTGCAGCGAGTAAGCCAATGCACGCGGTGACCCCCGAGCCGCAACTGAAAATCAGCCGCTGCTGCGAGTGGCAGCCCGCTTGACGAAAGATTTCCGCCAATTCTTTTTTTTCCTTGAAATAAATTCCTTCGAGCAAACTCGGGAACGGGATATTCGCCGAGCCGGGTATATGCCCGGAGGCCACACCCGCTCGCGGTTCCGGCTCTGTGCCGCGGAAGCGACCGGCGCTGCGCACATCGACGACGCGCACTTGGGCATCCTCCAGTACTGTCAGCAACTCATCCGCCGACGCGAGCTTGTTGTGGTCGAGTTTCGCCACAAAATCACCGGTCCGTTCCGGCGCCCGGCAGCGCGAGGCGACACTGCCGCCCGCGGCGATCCAGGCGGGCAGGCCACCATTTAACACGTAGACCTTCTCCACTCCCATCAAACGAAAGTTCCACCAGGCGCGCGGCGCCGAGTAAATTCCCAAGCAGTCATAGATGACCAAGGTCGATTCGCGGTTGATGCCCAATGCCCGCGCTTTTTCCTGGAAGGCAGCCGGCGAGAGCAGCGTGTGGGGCAGGGGTGAATCCGGGGCGGAAAATGCGTCTATATCGAAGCGCAGAGCGTTTGGAAGATGTCCGGCATCGGCAATGTCCGCCTGCTTTTTGCCCACCGGCGGAAGGCTGGCGTCCAAAATAAGCAGGTCTTGCCGCGCAAGATTCTGTTTGAGCCAGTCGATGGATACGAGTGTCATGCAGGCACCTCCTCAGTGTTTGTCGGGCTCAGTGTTTGTCGGGCTCAGTGTTTGTCGGNNGCTCTGGGCTATAGTCTTAGAACCCGCCGACAGTCTTGCAACCGGCCGACGCGCGGGTAGGGCGGTCTGCCCGCGGCGGTTCCACGGGTATACAATGGCGTCGACCCCTGCCGGCGGTGCGGCTTTTTTCCACGAAGTGGAGTGCGCAATATGAAAACGTCCGATTCTGCCCCTGCCGACTTTATCGGCCGCTGCATCGACCAGGCGCTCGGTCGCACCGCAGCGGATTTAGTGATCCGCAACACCCAATTTCTCGACGTGATTTCCGGCGAACTCCTGCGCGGCGATATTGCCATTTGCGGCGACCGCATAGTCGGCACCTGTGAAACTTACAGCGGTGCCAAGGAAATCGACGGGGCGGGCTTGACGGTGGTACCCGGTTTTATCGATACCCACGTCCACTGCGAATCGAGCCTGGTCACGCCCCTCGAATTTGACCGCTGCGTTCTGCCGCGCGGTACCACCACCGCCATCTGCGATCCCCACGAAATTGCCAATGTACTCGGCCGGGAGGGCATTGAATATTTTCTCCGGTGCGCGGAGCAGACCTGCATGGATCTTTTTGTGCAGTTGTCCTCCTGTGTCCCCGCCACCAACCTGGAAACCGCCGGCGCGCGCCTGGAGGCGGACGACCTAGTGGCGCTGCGCGACCATCCCAAAGTTCTCGGACTGGCGGAATTTATGAATTACCCCGGCCTGCTCGCGAAAGCGCCGGACGTGATCGCCAAGCTCGTCGCATTCCAGGGGTGGCACATCGATGGTCACGCGCCCCTGGTGCGTGGCCGCGACCTGAACGCGTATCTCGCCTGTGGAATTTGCACTTGCCACGAAACCACGTCGGTGGATGAGGCGCGGGAAAAGCTGCGCAAAGGCATGCACGTGTTGATCCGCGAGGGCACCGTCTCTAAGGACTTACACAGCTTGGCGCCGCTGCTGGATGCCCGCACCTCCAACGCCATGGGATTTTGTACCGACGACCGCAATCCGTTGGACATAGGTGAAGAGGGGCACCTCGATTTTTTGATTCGCAGCGCTATAGGTCTCGGCATAGATCCCGCCGATGCCTATCGCGCGGCCACTTGGTCGGCGGCGCGGGCATTCGGCCTGCGCGATCGCGGATTGGTGGCACCGGGTAAAAAAGCGGACCTGGTACTGCTTTCCGACTATCAAAACTGTCGGGTGCACACGGTGATAAGCGCGGGCCGGCTGGTGACTGGCGAACTCTTCGCGCGCCGCGCGCAAGTTGCGCCGGTGGGACTTTCGAGCGTCAAGCGGTCCGCGGTCGCGCCGGCGGACCTGGCGGTCCCCGGAAAGAGCGGCCCGTGCCCCGTGATCGGCGTGAAGGCCGGCAGCATTATCACCGCCCACCGCACCCTGCCGGTACCGGTTATTGACGGCCTGCGTTTTGCTGATGTGGCGGCGGATATTTTGAAAATCTGCGTGCTCGAACGCCACGGTCGCGGCGGCCATATCGGCCGCGGGTTTGTCCAGGGGTTCGGCCTGCGGCGCGGTGCGCTCGCTGCGTCCGTCGGCCACGACAGCCACAATCTATGCGTGCTCGGCAGCGCGGATGCCGATATGGCGCTCGCGGTAAATCACCTGATTAAAATCGGCGGGGGGTTTGCGGTGGCGCTGGACGGGGAAATTCTTGCGGATCTGCCGCTGCCGGTGGCGGGTCTGATGAGCCTTGCATCCCACGAGGTGGTGCGAGAGCGATTGCTGGTACTGCGCGATAAAGTGCGGACGCTTGGCTGTCTGCTGCCAGAGCCTTTTTTGCAACTGGCGTTTTTACCGCTGCCGGTGATTCCGCATCTTAAAATCACCGATCGCGGTTTGGTGGATGTGGACCGTTTTTGCCTGCTGGAGTCGGTCTGAGCCGCGTTACAGGCGGACCTCCCGCTCGAGTATGGTCAAGAGTATTTGCTCTTCGCGACAGAGCGCGGATTCCGCCGCGCTCTCACAATCCGTGAGGTAAGTGTGCAGCCGGCTGTTTTCGTACAGGCTGAGCACCACCGGATGCACATAATATTTGCGGCACACTGCGCGAGTATTGCCGAGATGGGCCGCCACGCAGTCGAGTACGGCGACCAGGTTTTTTTTGATTTGGGTCGGATTTTCCCCGATTCCGAGCGTCTGGAACGACATTAGGGCCTGGACGCTGCCGGCCCAGGTCCGAAAATCCTTGGCCGTGAAATCTTCGCCGGAAATCTTTTTGAGGTAGGCATTGACCATGCCCGAGTCGATCGATCGATGGTTACCCGCTTCGTCGTAGTATTGAAACAATTCTTTGCCGGGAATATCGCGGCAATTCTTCACGATTTTGGCCAGGCGCCGATCGTTGATGCTCACTTTGTGCTCAACGCCTTTTTTCCCCTTGAAAAGGAACTGCACCCGATCCCCGGTAATTTTGACGTGGCGGTCTTTTAGAGTGGTGAGGCCAAAGGAGCCGTAGAGTTTTTCATAGGCGCTGTTGCCTATGCGGATGCTGGTTTGATCCATCAGACACACCACCGCGGCGAGAACTTTTTCCGCCGGCAGGCCCGGCAGGGCGAGATCCTGTTCCAGCTGCTGGCGAATTTGCGGAATTGTCCGGCCGAAGTGGTGGAGTCGGTAAAACTTGGTGTGGTTGCGCAGGGCGGTCCACATGGGATGGTACTTGTATTGTTTGCGCTTCTTAGCATCTATTCCCGTCGCCTGCAGATGGCCGTTTTCGAGGGGGCAGATCCAAACATTTTCCCACGCGGGTGGAATGACCAACTTGCGAATGCGCTCCAGGGTCTGCGGATCTTGGATTTTTTGACCGGCGAGGAAGTAGCTGAAGGTTTTGCCGCGCCGGGTGCGGCTGATGCCCGGCTGCTTGTCGTCGACGTATACGAGGTTGACGGCGGCCGCACTTTTTTGGGTGTCCCGCAGAATAGCCGTGATTTTTTTCGCGCTGAGTTTTATTTCCTCCACCGTTTCGAGCATCGGATCATCCACGAGCAGGGTTGGCAGTCGATTCAGCTGCTTGGACCGCGGAATGTGCTCTCTGCTCCTCGGCAGTCCGATTGCCCGAGCGCGTCAGGCTTTGTTGGAAATTTTTTCGAACTCGAGGGTGTAGCCGACTTTGCCGGGGATCGCCTGGAACAGCTTGGCGTGGGAGTAATGTTCCTGCACCAGAGAAATGATCCGAGCTTTGGTGGCGGCATCGGTGCATAGCCCAAAAAATATCCCGCTCACTTGCTCGGCTCGAAACGGCAAGTCTTCGTACCAATCCTGCGGCTGGGCGCGCTCACGGGTGAGCGCGGCGTCGCCTCGCTTCAGGCAGCGCAGTTCCTGCTCGAGCTTTCGGTGCACCCCCTTGATCAAAAAGTGGTCCTTAAATCGCTCGACCACCGCGTCCTTGCGGTTGTGGAGAATGGCCCCCAGCTGTTCCCGCAGGCTGGTCAGTTGCGGCCGCTCCGTTTGGTAGAGAACCGGCTTGGCGGACGCGAAAGGTTCAGTATCATCGACGTGAAAACGTATGGCGACGCCCCGGTGGAGGTCGGCGAACTGGTCCCACGCGGTAATATTGTCCGGTTTTGCCGAGAAGGTGCAGATGCGCAGCTCGCGCACGTACTCCTGCCACTGGACGAGAGCGGCTTCCAGCTGGATCCGGCGGTGATCCACCATTTTGCTCAAGAGTTCGCGCAACACGCCGTGGGCCTCTTCCGCGGAAGCAAACCGGTTTTCCTCGCGCCACCGTCGGATCGCGTTGATCAGCGGCGAGTCGCCCTTGGGTTGCTCGGGGGCAAAGATCATGGAGGAGGCGAGTTTGATGGTGGAATCCAACAGCGATGCGCTGTCGAAATTCAGCTCGCTGTTACTCGACAACTCAAAGGGGTCGCCAAACCGATCGGGCGAGCTCCAACGCAGCGTCCCGTCCGTCAGGATCCGCACCGCCCCTTCGCGGTCGGTGAATTTGATCAAACTATCAAGTTTGTCTGCTGGCACTTTGCGCCTATGTTCTGATGAAATGAGTGGTTGATCCTTTAGGCGGGCCCAGGAATTTCGAGCTCACCGGCGTGTCGGTCATACTAAGCGTAGCCCGGCCGCCGCGAAAAATCTCGCAGCCGGGGCGGCTAACTTTGGTCGCCGCGATTTGCTTCGGCGGGGCGCATCGTTAGAATAGCGCCCACTTTTTCTGCCCAGGAGGTTCTATGGAGTTTGCCGGCGCTCATATCCTGTCTGTCGACCAGTTTGAACGAAGCGATATAGAACGAATATTCAATGTGGCAGACACCATGGCGCCCTACGCGCTGCGGCAGAAAGTCACGCGGGTACTCGAGGGCGCAATCCTCGGCAATATGTTTTTCGAGCCCAGAACTCGCACCAGAGTAAGTTTTGGCTGTGCGTTTAACCTGCTCGGAGGCGAGGTGCGCGAAACCACTGGCTTCAAGAGCTCGGCCATCGCTAAGGGAGAATCCCTCTACGACACCGCTCGAGTGCTGTCCGGCTACAGCGACGTCATCTGCATGCGCCATCCGGCGGAA
>DJFO01000262.1:352-1104 GCA_002432555.1 Marinagarivorans sp. UBA5870 | reverse complement strand
GGCCGCACCGTGCACTCCCTCTGCCGACTGCTCTGCCTGTTCCGCAACATTCACATAGTTCTGGTATCGCCGGCGGAGCTTGCCATGCCGGAGTTCTACGTGGAACTGGCGCGCCGGGCGGGACACAAGGTCACGGTCTCGGCGGAACTCACCGGCAGCATATCGAACGTCGACATAGTTTACTCCACTCGAATCCAAGAAGAGCGTTTTCCGACAAAGGAAGAGGCAGATCTTTACCGCGGTCGGTTCCGCTTGAATCAGGCGATCTACACGGCGTTCTGCGAGCCGAACACCGTGATCATGCATCCGCTGCCGCGGGACTCCAGGGCCGACGCCAACGAATTGGACAATGATCTCAACCAGAACCCCAATTTGGCGATATTCCGACAGGCGGACAATGGNNTTGTTGGTTCGCATGGCGCTTTTCGCGATGGTATTGGACGTCGTCAACCTGGTGGCGCAACACGCGCGGCCCGTGCATTGGTTCCATCGCCGCGGGTACGACTAAAACACGCCCCCGGGAAATTCCCGCCGAAAATGGTGGACTTGGAGATTTCGTGCCGCCGCCGCGGCCTTGTTGCCGTTGAACGTTATAGGTGGTTTTGGGGACGTGGGAAAGCGGCTGAGACCCAACGGGCCGCGAGCTAGAACAACATACGGTTTAACTTGTTGACGAGTTCGTCCTGGGGTTCCCGGTCCGGGAGACAGGCGTCCACTTCCACTCCCTGTTGCTGCCATAACTCGGGGTTTGG
>DJFO01000262.1:0-271 GCA_002432555.1 Marinagarivorans sp. UBA5870 | reverse complement strand
AATAATGTTTTAACTTGCCGTCGACGATGCGCGCGAGACGCCCGTTGGCGTCGGCCACCAGAATACGCACACGCGGACTGAAGAGCTTGACAGTCACCCGGTTGCGGCCCTGCTGCTTGGACGTATAAAGCGCTTTGTCCGCCGCGTTAATTTGGTCGCGCAAGTGAGTGCCGGCGGTGTGGTTGATGACCGCCCCGCCAATACTGACGGTGACGTGGGTTGCGGTCGGCGACTCCCGGTGCCGTACATTGAGGGCGGCGACATTTTGGCG
>DJFO01000229.1:2820-5369 GCA_002432555.1 Marinagarivorans sp. UBA5870 | reverse complement strand
GCCACCGGCCTGCCGGCGCTGGCCGACGATTCGGGCATCTGCGTTGATGCGCTGCAGGGCGCGCCGGGTATCTATTCGGCCCGATACAGCGGCGAGCACGGCAACGCCGGCGCCAACATCGACAAGCTGCTGCACGAACTGCGCGATGTCGCCGACGAAGACCGCAGTGCGCATTTCTATTGCGTGCTGGTGCTGGTGCGCCGCCCCGACGATCCGCAGCCGCTGATCGCCGAAGGCGAATGGCGCGGCCGCATTCTGCACGAACGCCGTGGTAATGGCGGGCATGGTTACGACCCGGTGTTCCTCGATGCCGAGCACGGCCAGACCGCGGCGGAAATGCGGGCGGAGCTGAAGAATTCGCTGAGCCATCGCGGCAAGGCGCTGGCGGAGCTGCGCAAGCGCATCCAGGAATTGTGATGCTGATTCCGCCGCCGCTGTCGCTGTACGTGCATATGCCCTGGTGCGTGCGCAAATGTCCCTACTGCGACTTTAATTCACACGAGGCGGCGCGTATTCCCGAGCAAGAGTATGTTGCGGCGCTGGTGCAGGATCTCGCCCGGGATCGAGATCTTGCGCAGGGGCGTAAGCTGCGGTCGATTTTTTTTGGCGGCGGAACACCGAGTCTGTTCAGCGGCCGCAGCATCGCCGCCATTCTGACCGCAGCCGAAGAGCACATCGGCTTCGCCCCCGCGTTGGAAATCACCCTCGAGGCCAATCCAGGTACGGCGGAATATCACAACCTTGCGGATTACCGGGCGGCGGGTGTAAATCGCCTCTCCTTCGGAGTGCAAAGTTTCCAAGATCAGCACTTGCAGGCTTTGGGTCGTATCCACTCGAGCGGCGAAGCCAAGGCAGCCGTCGCCCAGGCCAGACGCGCGGGCTTTGAAAATATCAACCTCGATCTCATGCACGGGTTACCGGGGCAGACACCGGCCCAAGCGGTGGCGGATCTGGAACAGGCGTTAGCCTTGGATCCGGAACATCTGTCCTGGTACCAGCTGACAATCGAACCCAACACCGTCTTTTACAGCCGCCCGCCTAAACTGCCGGACGACGACCTGCTCGCGGCCATCCAAGACACGGGACAACAGCTGCTGGAACATCAGGGTTTTGCGCACTATGAGATTTCCGCCTATTGCAGGCCGGAACGACAGGCGCAGCACAACCTGAATTATTGGCAGTTTGGTGATTACCTCGCCGTGGGCGCGGGTGCGCACGGCAAAGTTTCGCAGGTGGAAGGTGGCATTCTGCGGTATTGGAAGACGCGCAAGCCGGCCGATTATTTAGCGGCGGCCGGCGCTATAGCCGGTTCGCGCGATTTTACGGCGGGTCACAATCCGGTTGCCAAGACCGAGCAGATGCTAGAGTTCATGATGAATGCCCTGCGCCTGGTGGACGGCGTCCCGCGTCGCTGGTTCGCCGATCGCACGGAGCTGCCGGACGCGGCGCTCGAGCTGCCGGTCGACAGGTTGCAAAGGCGGGGGCTGCTGGTGGACAACCCANNCCTACAAGCCACTCCCTTGGGTTTGCGTTTTCTCAACGATGTGCTGGCAGAGTTCGAGTTGCACCCGTCTGCGCCAAAATCGCCGGGCTGAGTTATAGTTGTTATGCGCCGACACGTTGGATTCGGCGTTGCCCGCCCCGCGGGCACGTGTATTTCCCGAGCGCATCGGACCAGCACTCGATCACCGCTGTCCTATGCCGTATCCCATCGAACGCATTACAGAGCTGTATGGCAGATTTATTGGAACACAAAGACGGTCGCGAAAGCCGCGAGACGACCGACTTCGGCGTAGATAGCCCCGCCTATTTTATCAACCGCGAGTTGAGCCATTTGTACTTCAATCAGCGCGTGCTGGCTCAGGCTCTCGACGAGACCCATCCTCTGCTGGAGCGTCTCAAATTTCTCGTGATCTTCAGTTCGAACCTCGATGAGTTTTTCGAAATTCGAGTGGCCGGGCTCGTGCAAAGTATTCGCTTCGAGCGTGAGGTGACCGGGCCGGATGGGCTGCAAACCCGCGAATGCCTCAAACTGATCAGCGAGTTCTGTCACGAAATCGTCAAGAAACAATACGACATTCTCAACGATACCTTGATACCTGCCCTCGCGGATGTCGGCATTCGCTTTTTACGCCGCAGTCAATGGACCGCGGCTCACGCCGCTTGGATCGAGGATTACGTTCTCCAGGAAGTGCTGCCAGTCATCAGTCCCATAGGCCTGGATTCGGCCCACCCGTTTCCACGTTTGGTCAACAAAAGCCTGAATTTTATCGTGGCGCTCGAGGGGAAAGATGCGTTTGGCCGCGATCTCGGCTTGGCGATAGTGCCGGCCCCGCGCTCGTTGCCGCGCATTATTGCGGTACCGGAANNTCGATGATCCACGCCCACGCCGACAAGCTGTTTCCCGGCATGACGATCAAGGGTTGTTACCAATTTCGCATCACGCGCAACGCGGACCTGGACGTCGACATCGAGGGCATCGCGGACCTCGCCCGCACCCTGCGGGGCGAGCTTCATTCCCGGCGGTTCGGCAATGCCGTGCGCCTGGA
>DJFO01000229.1:0-2736 GCA_002432555.1 Marinagarivorans sp. UBA5870 | reverse complement strand
GCCTGCCCAAAGGCTTCAGCCGCAAAGACAATATCTTCGAAGCCATCGCCAAACGCGACTACCTATTGTTGCACCCATTCGAATCCTTCACTCCGGTCATTCAGCTGCTGCGCCAGGCAGCGAAGGATCCGGAAGTAGTCGCCATTAAGCAGACGCTGTACCGCACCGGACATGAATCGTCGATCGTCGACTCGCTGCTGGAAGCGGCTCGCAACGGCAAGGAAGTGACCGTGATTGTCGAGTTGCGAGCCCGCTTTGACGAGGAGGAAAATCTCGAGCTCGCAAGCCGTCTGCAGGAGGCGGGCGCGGTGGTGGTGTACGGGGTAGTCGGGTACAAAACCCACGCGAAAATGATCTTGATCGTGCGCCGTGAAAATGGCCAATTCAAACGCTACTGCCATTTGGGTACGGGCAACTATCACAGCGGCAACGCGCATCTTTATACCGATTATTCTCTTTTGTCAGCGGAGCCAGCCATTTGTGAAGACGTTCATCGCATTTTCCAGCAGCTGACCGGCATGGGAAAAACGGAAAAGATGAATAAGCTGTACCACGCTCCCTTTACTCTCAAACGCCAGTTGATTCGCTTGATCGATGCCGAGGCCAAGGCTAAATCGGAAGGTAAGGAAGCGCGCATTATTTTGAAGTGCAACGGCCTTACCGAGCCCAAGGTGATTCAAGCACTGTATAAAGCATCCCAAGCGGGGGTAAGGATCGATTTGATCATCCGCGGCATGTGTTCGCTAAAACCTGGAATCCCAGGCGTGTCGGAGAATATCCGCGTATTTTCGATTGTCGGCCGATTTCTGGAGCATTCGCGCATCTACTATTTCGCCAACGCGGAGGCCAAGGTCTATTGCGCAAGCGCCGACCTGATGGAGCGCAACCTCAACCGGCGCGTGGAGGTATGTTTTCCGATCGAGCAACCCGACATGGCCGCACGCGTGCTGCACGAACTGGAACTTTATGTACAGGACGGTCGCCAGCGGTGGGAGCTCTTGCCGGAAGGCATTTACGTGCAGGCGTACTCACCGGACCACCCCGGCGCCCAGCTTGAACTGCTGCGCCATTTCACGGCACCGAGTGCACCGATCCCGGCTTGGACACCGGGCAGCGGGGGATCCTGAACCTTTTTCACGCCCGATTGCCGAATTGCATGAGCTCCCGCAACGCAGCCAACCGCGGGAGCAACTGTCGCGGACTTGTTTGTCCGCCGGCCAGTCCTTAGAATTGCCCGATTGCGCAAAACTTGCCTGTACCGGAGATAAAAACCATGAGTAAGATCGTCAACGTGACCGATGAAACCTTTGAACAGGAAGTACTGAAAGCGGAGCAGCCGGTGCTGGTGGATTTTTGGGCTCCCTGGTGTGGCCCCTGTAAGATGATCGCACCCCTGCTCGAGGAACTGAGCGGTGTGTACGACGGCAAGATCAAAATTTGCAAAGTGGATGTGGATGTCAACAAGGCTGCGCCGGCCAAATACAGTGTGCGCGGCATCCCCACGCTGATTTTGTTCAAAGGCGGCAACGCTGAAAGCACCAAAGTGGGCGCCCTTTCACGCACGCAGCTGACCGGCTTTATTGACTCCAACCTATAAACCGGTTTAAATATCGAGCACCTGTTGACGCCAAGCGGTCCGCAGGTGCCGTTCGTAGATCGCCGGAACCGGATGCGTAGTGTGCCGGAACCAAAAAAGTGTAGATGGACGATCGAATGTAAGATCGAGAGTGAAATATATCTGGTCTCTCGACGGTACAGATAAAGCCGAGCCGGCTTTGCACTCAGCTTGGATTGTGACTATACTCAGCTGGCTAGTCGACCAAATCATTCGCACATCCCTCCCCGGTTTTCATCTTCTGGATTTTTTGCTAGTTCGATGTGCGAATACCATAGTCAAAACCTTATTCAGTGCTCCAGTTGAATTTCCTCGATTTTTTTCCTATGACTATTCATACGTCTAGCAAAATGGAATGTCGGTTTTCTGAATAACTTTCTCAAAATTTTATAACAAATACAGTTCGGCCGCTCCAGAGGCCCAGCTAACCCGCAATCAACCACGTACATGATACGCACATGAATCTTACCGATCTTAAAACGAAACCCATCGAAGAACTCATCGACATGGCCACCGCCATGGGATTGGAGAGTCTGGCCCGTTCGCGCAAGCAGGACGTGATCTTTAACCTGTTGAAGCGCCACGCGAAAAGCGGTGAAGATATTTACGGCGACGGGGTTTTGGAAATTCTGCAAGACGGTTTCGGATTCCTGCGGTCTGCGGGATCTTCGTATCTCGCGGGCCCCGACGACATCTATGTTTCGCCCAGCCAGATACGCCGCTTCAACTTGCGCACCGGCGATTACATCAGCGGCAAAATTCGCCCGCCCAAAGAAGGGGAGCGGTATTTCGCGCTGCTCAAGGTCAACGAGATCAACTTTGATAAGCCCGAAAATTCCCGCAACAAAATCCTCTTTGAAAACCTCACTCCTTTATTTCCCCAAGAGCGCATGGTGTTGGAAACCGGCAACGGTTCCACCGAGGATTTGACGGGGCGCATTATCGATTTGATCTCCCCCATCGGCAAAGGCCAGCGAGGACTTATAGTTGCGCCGCCCAAAGCCGGTAAGACCATCATGATGCAGAACATCGCTCAGGCGATTGCTCGCAACAATCCGGAAACCTATTTGATCGTGCTGTTGATCGACGAACGTCCGGAAGAGGTGACCGAGATGCAGCGC
>DJFO01000294.1 GCA_002432555.1 Marinagarivorans sp. UBA5870 | reverse complement strand
CGGATCGGACTGGGGTCTCGACTCGCGCCTCTCCGACCGTCGCATCGCCCGGGCACAGGTAAGCTTGCGCTCGGTTAACATCACCGCTGAACACCAGAATTTGTCGAGCGTCGTATTCCAGACATTTTAAAAATATCTCACTGCCTTTTGCCTCAGGCAATGGATAGAGACCTTCTTCGGCCATCCCGTGCAAGGTTTCGTCGTCAACCTGCATACCGCCGGACGACCAAAGCGGCCAATTTAGCGTGAGGGTTTCACCGGTGCGTTGACCCTTGGCGACCAGTCCGTTGCGATATTCGGTAAAGGCATCCAAAAACGCGTTGCCGAGGGCGTAATCAGCTTGGCCAAGATTTCCCAGCGCACCCGACGTGGAGGAGAAACAGATAAAATAATCCAAGGGACAATGTCTGCTTACCGCGTCCAGATTCACGACGCCGGATATCTTTGCCGCGACAACTCGCGCAAATTCCTCGGTGGTTTTACGAATAATAAAATTATCGGCCTTTATGCCCGCGGCGTGGATAACACCGGAAAGTCGTCCGTAACGGGACAATGTTTGATTGACCACGGCGTCCAGGTCTTGCTCGCGGGCAACATCCGCAGGGATATATTCCACCCGGACGCCCCGTTCATGTAGCTCCTTGAGCTGTCGATTGGTTTCTTCGCCCGCCTGCGAGCGCCCGACAATAATAAATTGCAGAGTCGGTTCGCGGCTTGCCATGCTCCAGGTTACCCGCTTCGGCAAGGCGCCCAAACCGCCCGTAACGAGGACTACCCCGCCTTTTCTGAAGAGGGGACTCTCCTTGGGAGAATAGTGACACTCGCTCCAGCGTCGGCCGTGTCGCCGGCCCTGGTGATAGCGAACCAGCACATCGTTTTTCTGGTTTGCCTCTCGCTGAAGCACCTCGGTTAGGTGTCGAGCACTCCACTGCTCTTCCGCCACTATGACCTGCCCAAAGAAAGCCGGATTTTCCTTGTTCGCGGTTGCCATCAATCCGTGGAGAGATGTCAACAGCCACTCAGTGTCGTGCGGCAGAACGACCAGCTGCAAAAGAACTTTTTTCCGTGGGTAGGTGCGCAAGCAGTGCTGGACTTCGAGGAACGCTTGCTCCATAACGCGGATAACGGCTTTGTCCAGACGATTGTCGCCATTGACAGGAGCTCCAGTAAAAATCCTCATTTTTTTCGACGTCGTCAGGTACGCAACCTCTTTCGACGATACAGGCCATTCGGCGACGTTCAGCAGGCAAATGGCAACCTGGCGAATATCCCATGAACATTCGCCGTGCAAGCCGTGCTCATCCAGTCGCCATTGCGGCGAGTAGAGACGAATGGCGGGAACAGGCGCCGCAACGGGTGTGAGGGAACGCGTTTCCCCCTGACCGGTCGCCCCTTGTCCATCCCGTGCCTCGCTTACCGGAAATGGTCGATCTTCGAAGGGAATCCAATAATGGTCCCGCTTGAACGGGTAAGTTGGAAGTCGAACACGGCCCGGAGCCGCTTCATACAGGAACTGCCAATCAACCACTGTGTTACAGGACATCCACAACTGGCCAAGCTGTGCCAGATGCGCGGCAAGGTTCTCTTCGCTGACAGCATTGCTGCGGAGCCTCCGCCAGCTATCCGCCGCACCAGCCAAAAAGCCCGGCCGCTTTTCGACTGTCGCTCCGCTATCCGCATAAGCGCATTCGCTCGGGAACCCACGCACGAAGTTACGCAATTTGTTCAGGAGTTCGTCCCGGTTGGAACAGACAATTGCCACCCGCTCGCCAAATTGCTGTCGCCGCTGTAGCGAGTACAAAATTCTCGGCAGGGAAATATCGCGGTGCTGTTCGATAAAAAGCAGCAAACGTTGCGCATAATCTTGCAGAACGCCCGCCTCTTTTGCTGACAAAACAAACAGGCCGGGGCCCGCCGACGGTTCGGCTTGCGGGCTGCCAGAGGAATATTCCTGCAGCACCACATGGGCGTTAGCTCCGCCGGAGCCGAAACTGCTGACGCCCATTATGCAAGGCGCGCGGTCTCGACCGTGCGCTGGCGTAGGCGAAGAGACAGTTTGAATGCGAAGCCGGCCGTTGGTCAGGTCAATTTCGCGATTTAATTGATTGAAATGTTGATTAGCAATCAATTCCTTATGCGTCAGCGACAAGATTACTTTCAATACGCCGGCAATACCCGCGGCCGCTTCCAAATGTCCGAGGTTTGTTTTGATACTGCCTATCCCGCAAGGAGGTGCATCTCCGTAGGTTGGCTGACTATTGAAGGCCTGCTGAATACCAGCAATTTCGATCGGATCTCCCAAACGCGTCGCCGAGCCATGGGCTTCGATATAGGTGATCGAGGCGGGAGAGACCGCGGCATCTCGCCATGCATCCACTAATAATTTTGCTTGCTTACCCGGATGAGGCACCGTTAGCCCACCCGCCCGGCCTCCATGATTGCATGCCGTGCCTTTGATCACAGCATAAATATCGTCTCCATCACTCAGCGCCGACGGCAGCGGTTTGAGGAAAAGGACAACGGCTCCCTCCGCCCGCACGTAACCGTTCGCCGCCTCATCAAACGACTTACAAATTCCGTCCGGCGATAACATTCCGGCGTCGTAATAGACCATGCTATTTCCGGGATGGCAGATGATATTGATCCCGCCGACGATCGCTTGCTCACATTCTCCACTGCGCAGCGACTTAACCGCTGAATTAATAGCGACGAGAGAGCTCGAGCAGGCCGTATCAATCTGCAGGCTCGGGCCGGTAAAATCGTAAAAGTAGGATATGCGATTGGCCAAAACGGCCGGTGAGGTGGCGGTTCCCCAGTGTGCCTCGGCACGACCTGCATGTTGCTCAAGGCGCAGGCGGTAATCGGAACCGCTCGCGCCTATAAATACGCCTGTCGCGCTATCGCCCAGGGCTGCCGCCGAATAGCCTGCGTCTTCGAGCGCTCCCCAGACCAGCTCCAGAAGAATGCGTTGTTGCGGGTCGATTATTTCCGCTTCCTTCGGCGACAAATTAAAAAAGGATGCATCAAAGGCCGCGACATCGGCGATGAACCCGCCCAAATCTATGCCTTTATGGCGAAGTACTGGATCTATAGTGTCTGGCCAGGACCAGCGACCCGCGGGCATTACGTCGATAGCGGATTTCTGCGCGCGTAAAAATTCCCACAAATCTGCTGGACTGTTGATTCCCCCCGGCAGGCGGCAGGCAGCGCCTACTATTGCAATATCCCCTACAGCGGTGTCCCGGACCGGTACCGCAGTAGTCTCACTGCGGATCGCGGAGTTTGCTTCTTCCGATAGGGCACCTTGCGGTGAAGCAATGGGAGCTCCCGCCACGAACGATTCTAGGTGGTTTAAAATTTTCTCGTAAGTATTGAACTGAAAGAAAAACGTTGCGCTCAGTTTGCGCCCCAGAAAGGAAGATAATTTCTCACCAAAGCTCATCAAGCTCAAGGAATTTAAACCCAGTTCCATCAGCGGGCGGGCCGGGTCGAAGTTCTCATTTGTCACGCCAGGCAAAGCCTGCTGGACTGCCGCTTGTAATGCCTCTTGTAAAAAGGACCGCAGTTCCTGTCGGCCAGGAGAGCTTTTACCGTGGGCTGTTCCAACCCGCCCGATGTCCTCCCGTTTGGCGTGATCAAACGTCAGATCCCGCCGTCTGCGATGTTGAATATCGTACCGCACCAAAACACCGAACCCCTGATTGGCAACATCATTTTTACGATATTCGGGAATCAAATCCGCGATCTCCGCTCCGTGCAGTTCGTGGAATCGAAGAATGGGATCAAGGAGCAGACCAAGGGCGTCACGCGCACCTATATATTGCGGCATGGTTCGCTCGAACTGGCTTGCAAAACTGTGACACAAGGTCACTGCCACAACGGAAGTCAGCGTAAGATCAAGCGCGCAGCGCTGCAGCATGTACTCAAGCAGTTGATCGCCAAGGCGCAATTGTTGAAAATCCGGATGGACATTGATCGCAATCAGCTGCGCGATTGTTCCCTCCGGGGAATGGAGTTCGGGCACGCTGTCGGAATTGTATCGATACAGCTGTTTCGTGTCGTGAATGCGTTGCGAGTAGATCACCCCAACCACCCGCTGTGCGTACACCAACACGCGTTGACCGCCGGAATAGGCGTCGATGCGCTGCTGCAAAGTCTGGCGGGTCGCGCGCAGCTTGTCGGGCCAACAACGATTTTCAAGGTCGAGCAGATCGTCCAGATCGGCTTCACATGCCTCCCGCGCGACTACATCGCAAGCGGATAACTCCAGAATTCTGGTCTGCCGGATATCCTTGTTAAAGTTGCTGTCGGTTGCCGGAAGAAATCCCGCCGCGGCAGTGAGATCGAAAATTTTCTGCGACACCTCCGCCATAGCAGCAGTCGCAGGCTCCTTGATTACCTTCAGCGTCCACGGCGTTTGTCCGACGGCAGACCGGAGCGATCGCATGAGACCCATCCATGGATGCGCAAGTTTGCCCGGATGCAACCCCTGCTCCAGAGGCTTTTGATCGAATGCCGCCGCCACGGACTCGGCGTGAATGACGAAGCCTGTCGTTGCTAAATCCGCAACTCCTTTTTGCCGGAGTAAAACGAACAGGTCTTCTGGCTGCTCATGTTGTATGTTGTGCTGTTGAAGTGTTTGCCACTGCGAAACGTCGAGCGAATCAAGGGTTAAGTGACACAACCGGATTGTTCCCTGCCGGCTCGCAATAGATTCCTTTATCTGGTCTAAGAGCCCGTCCGAGAAGCGACCGATCAACACGATCGTCTCCGGGCAGGCACCTGCCTTTTCCCCGCCAACACAGCTTGCGTTGGTGAACGATTGATAAAGAAAGGCAGCAAGCTGTCTTTCGGATTCCGTTGGGTTATTGCGTTCAGCGTTGTCCATCGATCATCAACCCCCTGGTCCAGTTCCGGTAAGTTTTCCGTTACCACCTATGATTCTGTTAAATCTCTGAGGATTTCGTGGCAACGCGCATCCTGATGAGAAGCCATGTCAAAATTGGCCCCATCGATGTATTTTGTGGCTGAGCCTATCGGCCTGTAATTGATAAAGCCGGAAAGCCGGCTGGACTTTCTCTGCGGCTGGACATTCCATGTAGCAGTCTATTGCTAGTCCCGGTTTCAAATTCACTTTCGACTCGACTTTCTGTAGAAAAAGCTTTGGCTGACCCGTGCAAGAAGCGGCTATCGAGAAAGCTCGCCGCGTGCTCCATGAGCAGCCGTGCTATAGCGGCGACGTTCCGCTCCTTCCAGGACTCCAAGGGTGTGCCTCGCACCCAGTCATTGAACGCTCCCATTGCGGGGCCGCAATGGATTTGAAAATCCACCTTTGAAGCGGCATCGCCCGCGAGCGCCAAGCGACTGGAATGCACAAAATACCAGCGGAATACTTGGGCCATCTTGGCTTTTGGATTTTGTGCAACGACCTCACTGGCTCCTGGAATCATTTGATCGAGATATGCGGCAGTCTCCGCCCATACGGACGCAAAAGAGCGCTTGAAGAAACGTGATTCGAGTTGTTGCCTGACGCTAAGTTCAATTTCGTCCAAGGATCGGTGTTGGGAATAAAGTTCATACAATTTATTTGCTCGATTGGAAAAAAGGAGTCCTTTTTTAACCACCTGTACTTTTGCACCGATTTCGAACATGTCTCCTGCCGGAGCATAGGCTGTGTCCTGGATATGGATATCTTGCAAAATATCCTTTACTGCGTCGCTCGTGTTGGCTTCAACTGTACACTGATTAATCGAACCAGTGACCACGAATTCTGCACCGAGAACAAAGGCGGCGGCCGCGGCTTCGGGTGTCCCGATTCCACCCGCCGCCCCCACGCAGATAGAGCGCGCATAAGCCATTTCACGCATGATTCGATTCCTCAGCCGCAGCACCGTCGGGATCAGGATTAATGCCCTTCCCTGATCCGTATGACCTCCCGAATCGGATTCAACACAAACATGGTTGGCCATGGGAAGCATTTTTCCCAGATGGGCTTCTTCTTTGCTGATGGCTCCATCGCTAAGCAGTTTATTGATGATGTGTTCCGGCGCCGGCCGCATAAATGCTTCGGCAACTTCAGGTCGGGAGATTTTGGCGATAATGCGGTGTGGCGCGTGCAGTAGGCCGTCACTTGACTGCCTCAAGCCCTTGAGTCGGTACAAGACGAGGCTTCTGGTGATATGAGGGAATGCTGATGCTTCCACCAAGGTCACGCCGTGATGGATATACAGACGGACAACTTCTTCCTCCCGCTGTGGCATGTCCAAATTACATAGCAGGTTCATGCCAAAGGTTTGGTCGTCGTCAAGACATCTTTTGATTTCAATGATCGCGGCTTCGATTTCCGCGATTTTCAGCCCACCAGAACCAAAAAATGCCAAAAGGTTGTTCTTTGCCATAGCCACAACAAGCCTAACCGATGCGATTCCCTTGTACATGGCACCTGCATAGTAGGCGTATCTCAGATTAAATTCAGCACGAAAATCCGCACTGCCAAGCGACTCTGCGGCTACATCTCTCGATAACGAGTTCATTCCAAATGCTCCTTGCGCTACTGCCCGCGAAGGGTGACTACTAGAAGACGATTCAAAATATTTCGCACACCGCAGAAGCCAACACGTCTTCAGCGGGCAAGGTCCCTACCTCGGGACCTCACGTTTTTTCGGTGTTAATTCATCGCTTATCACCAAGGCATAGCTTTGTGCCGTACTGGCGATGCGCACTTGCTTGACCAACTGCAAAGGCAGGAGAAATTGTCTTTATGACAAATAATCGTCGGATAGTTGTGCTATCAACCGAGATCATCTGGACATGCAGAAAAATTTGCTGCGAACAATCCTGACGGCTATCAGCGGTTTTATCAGTGAAACATTTCACAATTTTTTTGGCAATACGAACTGGTGCCGACGATACCAGTTTTCAGTGAACATATTTGTAAAAGATGTCATAGCAATTGCTCACTTTCACCGGCCGGCTGTTTATAGGAGAAGTGACCGGGTCACGCAGGAACTTTCCTTAAGGTTAAAAATTCGCTATAGACGGGCGAAATGATGAACCTCTTATCAAGAGAAAGTTTCGCGGCAACAAGGGGGCGCAGCACCGAAAATTGCGACTGTGTAGATCTGCGCAGCTCAACGGACACAGCGCTCGAATTAACAAAAGGCGCACCCGATCGAGCAGGGATGTACCAGCACTGAACTAGACACATACAACGCACTAAAGCGCGATGCAAGGTCATTTTGTCGATCACGGCAACAGCGATAAAACCGTCAGACACGAAGGGATTTGATCTGGCGTAGAACTGTCATAGACGCGGCTTGAATTTTTGATTTTCGGGCGTCTAAGAGAAACAGCTTTTACCCCGGCAAAACCACGCTTGGCGAAGGTCCTTTGCCATTTCCTGCATTGAATATTCCTAACGTGTTTACTTGAGCGGGCACAATCCTAACAACTGTTTTTCTGCTCGTCCAGCCCTAAAAAATGTCGTCGCTGGGCAACGATCCCCCACGGGCTGCGTTCGAAGTCATTGCTGGGGTAATCGGCCATCTATCTCTGCAGTTATAGCGCGCAACCACTCTTTTAGAATTTGTAAATTATTGTAAAACCGAGCCAGCCTGTAAGAATGTGAAGGCCCAAAAAAGCCTAACGAAGCAGGACTCAGTCGGGCGCGCGCGATTAACGGTCAATTTCTCCGCTGTTGCGCCGCTGCTAAAAACGGTTGCGGCCACGGCGGCAATTTACCCGCCCTAAAATCTTTACGGACGTATGGGGACGATTCAGGGATCG
>DJFO01000177.1 GCA_002432555.1 Marinagarivorans sp. UBA5870 | reverse complement strand
CCACTGGCTCTGGCATTCGTGCTTGCCACCACGGGCGGTTTTTATCTAGCCGGCGGCGTCAATGCCGATACGGCAGTCGCACCGGCGCCGGCCCCGACCGTTGAAGTGGCTGAATTGCAGCCGCGCGAAATTCGCACCTGGAGCAGCTTCTCCGGGCGCCTGACGCCAGTGGAAAGCGCCTCTATCAAGCCGCTCGTGAGCGGCACGATTCAGCAGGTGCTGTTTCAAGACGGGCAGTGGGTGCAGCGGGGCGACCCTTTGTTTCTGATCGATCCACGACCGCATGAGGCGGAGGTCAAACGCGCTGAAGCCCAGCTGGTGACATCCCGCTCCCGTGCGACGCTGGCGGCGGGTGAACTCGCCCGGGCGCAACAGCTTTTTGCCGGAAAGCTAATATCCAAAAGCATTTTTGACGCGGCGGTCAGCGCCAATCAGGTGGCGCAAGCGGAAATCTTGGCGGCGGAGGGNNAGCCAGGCCCGCCTCAACCTCGAATACGCGCATATCACTGCCCCCATCAGCGGGCGAGTCGGCCGCGCGGAACTCACCGTCGGTAACGTGGTGGAAGCGGGCCCCAGTGCGCCGGTTCTCACGTCCATAGTGGCGGACGACCGACTCTACGCCGAGTTCGACGTAAGCGAGCGAACCTACCTGCAGTTCGTGCGCTCCACCGCTCATCAACAACAGATGCCGGTGGAGCTGACTCTCGCTGCGGGTGATGAAACGGTTTATCACGGCCATATTCACGCGTTCGACAACCGCCTGGATACCGGCAGCGGCACAATCCGCGCCCGGGCCATTTTTGCCAATCAGGACCGCGCACTCACTTCCGGTATGTTCGCCAATGTGCGCCTGGGATCGGCCGGCACCACATCGGCGCTGCTGGTTCCCGAGCGCGCCATAGGGACTAACCAGGATAAAAAATTCGTCTATGTCATTGATGAAAAAAACACGGTCAATTACCGCGAAGTTGCCCTCGGCGAGCACTACCAGGCGCACCGAGTGGTGGTAAAAGGGTTGGAAGCCGGCGAGCGTGTAGCGGTCAACAGTCTTTCGCACCTGCGGCCCAACGCGACGGTGAATCCGCATCTGGTAGCAACACTCGACACTCAAGTGGCCGTTCAATAACGGCCCTTTCCCCTCTCTTTCCCGCTGCACGTCAGCTTGCCAACGAGCAGGACAGCTTATGAACGTCTCACGATTTTTTGTCGACCGCCCTATTTTCGCCGGCGTGATTTCCCTGCTGATTTTCATCGCCGGGTTGCTCGCCATGTTTCAACTGCCCATATCCGAATACCCTGATGTGTCACCACCGTCGGTCGTGGTTAACGCTTCCTACCCGGGCGCCAATCCGAAAGTGATTGCCGAAACCGTGGCGCGCCCGCTCGAGGAACAGCTGAGCGGCGTGGAAAATATGCTTTATATGTTTTCCCAGGCCACCACTGACGGGCGCATGACCCTGACGGTCACGTTCAAGATCGGCACCGACCCGGACCTCGCACAGCAGATGGTGCAGAACCGAGTTTCCCAGGCGCTGCCCCGCTTGCCGGATGTGACACGCCAGACTGGCGTGACCGTGGTAAAAAGTTCGCCGGACCTGACCATGGTGGTCCACCTAATCTCGCCGGACCGCAGCTATAACGAACTTTATTTGCGCAACTACGCGCTGATGAATGTTAAAGACGAGCTGGCCAAAGTGGCCGGTGTGGGCATGGTGCGCCTGTTCGGCTCTGGGGACTACGCCATGCGCATCTGGCTGAATCCCGAAAAAATCGCCGAACGGCGGCTCACCGCCAGCGACGTCACCAACGCCATTCGGGAACAGAATGTACAGGTCGCGGCCGGGATCATCGGCGGCGCTCCCGTGAGCGATGCCATCGACGTGCAACTGCCTGTGAGCGCCAAGGGTCGGCTCGACTCCCCGGAGGAATTTGGTGAAATTATTATTCGCGCGGGCGCAAATGGCGAAATCACTCGCTTAAAAGACGTGGCGCGAATCGAGCTCGGCGCGGCGGAATTTAGCCTGAATTCCATGTTGAACAACCAACCTGCGGTCGCCATTCCTATTTTCCAAGCGCCCGGCGCCAACGCCATTCAGATCTCCGACGCGGTACGCAAAACCATGGCGGAACTGAAGGAGCGTTTTCCCACCGGGGTCGACTATGAAGTGGTTTACGATCCTACGATTTTCGTCAAAGACTCCATCAAAGCCGTGATTAAAACCCTGCTGGAAGCGCTCGCACTAGTAGTCATAGTCGTGGTGATTTTCCTGCAGACCTGGCGGGCCTCTATTATTCCCCTGCTCGCAGTACCTGTGTCCATTGTGGGGACCTTCGCGCTTATGTGGGCGTTTGGTTTTTCCATCAACACCTTGTCTCTTTTTGGTCTGGTGTTAGCGATCGGCATAGTCGTGGACGACGCCATAGTGGTGGTGGAAAACGTCGAGCGCAATATCGAGGAGGGTCTCGCGCCCCTGGCGGCGACCTACAAAGCTATGCAGGAAGTGAGCGGGCCCATCATCGCCATTTCTCTTACCCTAGTGGCGGTGTTCGTTCCGATTGCGTTCGTCAGCGGTCTCACCGGCCAGTTCTACAAACAATTTGCCCTTACTATTGCCATTTCCACGGTGATCTCCGCGATAAATTCGCTAACCCTCAGCCCGGCGCTCGCCGCGCTGCTACTCAAGGGCCACGACGCGCCCAAGGACCGGCTAACCCGCGTTATGGATCGGGCATTCGGCGGATTTTTCCGCTGGTTCAACCGCAGCTTCAGCCGCAGTTCCGGCAATTATTCCAAAAGCGTCGGCCGCCTCTTGGGGCGCAAATCACTGACGGTCGGTGTTTATCTGGTGCTGCTCGCCATCATAGGCGTGGGGTTCAATACCATACCCAACGGATTCGTGCCGCCCCAGGACAAACAATACTTGATCGGCTTCGCGCAATTGCCTGACGGCGCCACACTCGCGCGCACCGAGGCGGTGATCCGCGAAATGGGTGAAATCGGCTTGGCCGAATCCGGCGTGGAAAGCTCGGTACAATTTCCCGGCCTGAGCATCAACGGTTTCACCAACAGTTCCAGCGCCGGAATCGTGTTTCTTACGTTGAAGCCATTCGACGAGCGCACCGGTGAGGCACTGTCCGCCGGCGCCATAGCACAAAAGCTGCAGGCGAAATACGCGGGAATCGAAGAGGCTTTCATCGCCATTTTCCCACCACCGCCGGTCCGTGGCCTCGGTACCACCGGGGGATTTAAATTACAAATCGAAGACCGCTCGGGATTGGGTTACGAGAAACTGGCGGAAGTGGTGGCGCAGGTGCAACAAAAGGCTTGGCAGCGGCCGGAGCTGACCGGGGTGTACTCCAACTACAAAATCAATGTGCCGCAGCTCTACGCCGATGTGGATCGCACCAAGGCCAAACAATTGGGGCTGAACATCAAGGATGTCTTTGACACTATGCAAATTTACCTCGGCTCGCTCTACGTTAACGATTTTAACCAGTTCGGCCGTACTTACCAGGTAATCGCTCAGGCGGACGCGCAATTTCGCAGCACTGCGGCGGATTCCCTGAATTTGAAAGTGCGCAACAACAGCGGCGAAATGGTGCCGCTCGGCTCTGTACTCAACATGCGGGAAAGTTACGGCCCCGAGAGCGCGACCCACTACAATGGTTACCTGGCGGCCGATTTGAACGGAAATGCCGCGCCAGGCTATTCCAGCGGTCAGGCCCAGGACGCTATCAGCGAAATTCTCGCCGAAACATTGCCGCCGGGAATGGTTTTTGAGTGGACGGATCTGACCTATCAGCAAGTGCTGTCAGGCAATACCGCTATCTATATTTTTCCTTTGTGTCTGCTGTTGGTATTTCTCGTGCTCGCGGCGCAATACGAAAGCCTCGCTTTACCGCTGATTGTGATTTCCATAGTGCCCTTGTCCATCTTGTCTGCTCTTTTCGGCGTGTGGGTCAGCGATGGGGACAATAATATTTTTACGCAAATCAGCCTGTTCGTCCTCGCCGGGCTGGCGAGCAAAAATGCCATTCTGATCGTCGAGTTCGCGCGCGAACTGGA
>DJFO01000296.1 GCA_002432555.1 Marinagarivorans sp. UBA5870 | reverse complement strand
ACCCGCAAGGGGTGCCCCTACGGGTGCGGCCCGGCAACGCGATCACATATCACCGCAGGGGCGCAGGGCCCGGCGTGCGATCACTTATCACCGTAGGGGCGACCCTCGCGGTCGCCCGTCTTCCCGGCGCTGCGATCTCGCCATTAGGTTTTAACGGTTTTTTAACTTCCCGTCGGTATTCATTTGATTCGCCAAAAAGAATCGGAAATGCGGCACAGAACTTTTGCCCGCCGTCGGTATATTCCCCTAATAAAATCCGGATCGAATAATAACTGACGGTAATACTTATGATCATCCAAGTCGCGACTTCCACTGCCCGCTTTAGCCTGCCGCTTCTGGCAGCGCTGGCGATTTCCGCCTGCGGTGGTTCGGGAACTGCGTCCAGCAGTTCAAGCTCCTCGAGCAGTTCAAGTTCCTCGAGCAGTTCAAGCTCATCAAGCAGCTCCAGCTCATCGAGCAGTTCATCGTCGTCGAGTTCGAGCTCTTCCTCCAGCAGTTCCTCGTCTTCCAGCTCCAGTTCCTCGAGCAGTTCGTCCTCCTCGTCCAGCTCCAGTTCCTCGAGCAGCTCCAGCTCATCGGGTGGCAACCTGGCTCTAGTAGTGGCGATAGATTCGGGCGCTTCGGCAGGTGCTACCTACGAGGGTGTCGTTTACCAGGCCGATAAATATTCCAACGGCGGCACCGCTAATTCCACGGTAGATCCCATCGCCGGCACCACCGCCGATGGCCTGTACCAGACCGAGCGCTACGGCTCCTATAGCTACCGCGTCCCCGTCACCGCTGGGACCTACAGCATCGAGCTGCATTTGGCAGAACTCTACTGGACGGCGGCCGGCGAGCGCACTTTTAATGTNNGTCGAGGGCCAAGCCGAGTTGTCGAATTTTGATCTCTATAGCCAGGCCGGCCACGACGGAGCTTACGACTACACGGTGGAGGACGTGCGGGTTACTGACGGCATTTTGGAAATTGCGCTCCAGGCCGTCACCGACAATGGCACCCTGGCCGGTTTTGCCGTCTATTCCGCGGATGGCAAACTGGACACCTCGGTGCCCGAGCCGACCTGTAGCGGTTACGTCGGCATCACTTACGACGACGGCCCCTCCGCGAATACCGGGGCATTCGTCAATGCGCTCAAGCAGGCCAATCTCACGCCGGTCACTTTTTTCGTCAACGGCGCGAACATCGGCAGCAACAGCGCCGCCATCCGGCAAATGCTGGAGGTGGGGGAGGTGCAAAGTCACGGCTTCAACCACGTGGACATGGGCAGTTATAGCGCGCAGCAGGTGACCGATCAGTTGACTCGGAACAACCAGGCGATTCAGGCCGCCGGCGCACCTAAGCCCACCATTTTCCGTCCGCCTTACGGCACGCTGAACAATACCATCCGCCAGGCGGCCACGGCGCTTGGGCTCTATTCGATGACTTGGGATGTGGATTCGCAGGATTGGAACGCGGCGAGCGTGGCCGCCATCGTCAGTGCCAACGGCCGGCTGCAGAACGGGCAGGTGATACTGATGCACGAAAACCAGACCAACTCACTCACCGCCATTCCACAGATCGCAGCCAATCTCAAATCGAGAGGCTTGTGTCCCGGCAAAATCAGTCCGACCACGGGCCGGGCGGTCGCGCCCTAGGGCTGCGCCGCCATCCGCCGTTTTAACGGGCACCCGTAACGGGTGCTCACAAGCTGCAAAGTGTCCACCGCTCCGCGAGGCGACCCTTGGGGCGCCGCTCTGGCCGCCGAAGTCCTCTCCATTTCCGAACCGATTTCTCAGTCGGGGCTCGCCACCGGAATTGGGCGAGACACGGCGTCCGATCGCACCGCGAAGACGGTGGCGAGGGCGAGGACGCTCAAAATCAAAAATCCGCTGATGATGGGCATGAGGGAGTGATCAAAAAGCTGACCGATAAATGTGCCCGCTCCAATGGAAATCACCGACGACACGGCGCCTATGATGGCCGAGGCTATGCCGGCAATATGTCCCATGGGCTCCATCGCCAGCGCGTTGAGATTGCCAAATAGCAAGCCAAAACAACTGAAAATAACCGCGGCGTAACCCATAAATAGCCAAAGTGGGGTGGGGCTGACGAATTGCAGTAATAATAAAATTGCCGAGACCAGCGCCATGCACAGGAGCGCGCTTATGCAGATCAACCGCGGTCCAAACCGCTGCACCAATTGCGCATTGCACAGTGAGGCTAATCCGAGGGTGAAGGCCAGGCCGCCGAAGTAAAAGGCAAACGCGTCTCCAGCGTGGTACAGGTTCTGAAAAATCTGCAGGCAAGAGTTCAAATAACCGATTAACGCTCCCATAACCAGGCCGGCGCACAACATATAACACACGGTCGCGCGGTTGCTGAGCACGGTGGTTGCGCCGTGCCGGATATTGGCGAGCGAAAAGGGGACGCGCCGTTCCGGCGGCAGGGTTTCCTTCAGGCGCAACACCACCCACGCAAGCACCGTCAGGGCGTAAAAAAACAGCAGACTGAAAATTGTTTGCCAAGATCCGATGCGCAACATCAGCTGCCCCAGAGTCGGAGCGACCACCGGCACCATGATAAAAATCATCATCACCAGCGACATGATGCGGGCCATGGC
>DJFO01000436.1 GCA_002432555.1 Marinagarivorans sp. UBA5870 | reverse complement strand
CCCGTGGATGCCGCCGTTAAGCCGATGGCGGCTTGGGCGAGAGCCATGGCAATCAGGGTGCGGGCCATCCCCCGCGGTCGAAAGCGCGTTATAACAGCGCCTATTATGCCTATGGCGATCACGCCGAAATACAGAGTGTTGGCGATATCACCGTCCTTGCCGATGATCCCGACCCCCAAACTCAACCAGACGAGAATCGCGGCCGCGCCGAGCGCGAGGGCGACGGCGGATTTATAAGCGAGCCGATTTGTATAGCCTTGCATAAGCGCGTTTTCCTCGGTTACCGATCGAATGCCGGCTAGCTTACGAGCCCGAAACCCTCTGTGTAAACCGGCCGAAAGTTGGGGGAGCCGTCGCGCTGCGCGGGTAGTCGCATCCGTCCTAGGGAGGGACTTGTCTCACGACCTGCGCCGTTTGGCAAAAAGTCACAAATTTGGCGTGCTTATTTGCGTGAGGCGAAGCCGGGGCCTGGGAATAATGGCCCCGCTGTTCAGTCGTAACTAAAGGAGAAGGATATGAAAAGCAAAAACATGGGATTCACCACCACCACTCACTCCAGCAAAGATTGCTGTTCTGTTAAGTCAACCTTGAAGCGTACCGTCTCGATCGGCAAATTCTTGCTGGTGGCGGCCGCTGCTGTAGCCGCATCACCGGCCTGGTCCTACACCATCACTCAGTGCAGCGGCGGCGGTTACGTAAAGTGGAAAGACAACGCCGTCACTGTGCGGCCCTCGTCGACGTTTACGGGCACGTCCTGGATGCAACCTTTGCTGGACATGATCGATGAAGTGGAGCGGCACGCGGGTCAGCTGGTCATGACGGTTTCCAGCAATGACAACAGTGTCGGTTTCGACAACGGCCAATCCGAGGTGTGGTGGGCAAACAGCGTGATTGTCGGTGGCACCGAACGGCCCGCCGCGGCAACCGGCACTTCGAGTTGCAGCAGCGGCATCACCGAAAGGGATATTCGGTTCAACAATACTTGGAATTGGGATTTGTCGCAGAAACTGGACAATCTGACCGGCGTCGGCGGTTCCGCCCGCTCATTTCGCAGCGTGGCCATCCACGAACTCGGCCATTTGATCGGCCTTGGGCACGTGACGGATACCTACAGCATCATGGGCGGCGATCACACCCATGTGCATTTCGACGGCGATTTTGGTCGCCATTATTTTGGCGAGGATTCCACCCGCGGCGCCACTGTACTCTACGGTTCATCCCCCATATTGGAAGCGCTCTTCAATGACCTTTCCGTCACCTCCTTCCGCCAGACCGGGTCCAACAACGGCTATTCCACCCACGGCCCCGTGCGTATCTTCAATGCGAACGACGCGGTTTTGTCCAGCTTCGACGATAGCAACGGCGTGCGCGGCTACCGCGTGAGCCGCGGCCAGGCGGTCAAAGTGGAATTCGGTTACGAAAACCTGGGTTTTTCCTTCCAAGACGGTGTGCGGATGCGCTATTTCATTTCGACGAATAACCTTATCAGCACCGGCGACCGTTTGATCAGCACTCAGGACAATATGCAATTTGCCACGGATGTGGTCTCCTACTGGCAAAAATCCCTCACCATCCCCAATGATCTCACTTCCGGCACCACCTATTATCTGGGTGTAATGATTGGCTATGTAGATGGCTCTGCAGATATAGACGCAGCCAACAACACCTCCTATATCCCCATCCGCATTAACTAAGCGGCCAGGAATGCGGGGCGTTCGCGCCTCGCAGGTTCTGCAAGCGTCGCTGACTCTGCCTCAACTCGCTCATACGGAAATTAGCAAAAGGATTATTTATGTGGAATTACTCGAGCATTAAGCAAATTTNNAAAGCTGCCGTGATTTCGGCAATCACCTGGCATTCGGCCGCCAACGGTATGGTGGCCGGAGATCCGCCGGGCCTTAATCAGCTGGCTGAGCGCGCCAACCTGGTATTCAAAGGCGAAGTGGTCAGGGTGGAATCCCGCTTTGCGCAGCCCGATGCTGGCAGTCGGCGCCCCGCGCCTTATACATTTGTGACGTACAAAGTGGAGCAAACCTTAAAGGGCGCGGTGACGGAAAGTGAAATGACATTGCGGTTTGCCGGCGGCCCTTACAATGATGATGAATTCATTCTGCTGGACGGTTTGCCGCTGATGGACGTAGGTGATCGCGATGTTTTATTCGTGCAAGGCAACGGGGAAGATCCCTGTCCGCTGGTGGATTGCACCTCCGGTCGGTTCCGGGAAATTGACGGATTTATTGTCAATGAGCTCGGCCAATCCATCGAACTGACGGAAGACAATCAGGTGAAGCTAGGACCCGCTCTCAGCCTGGAGCAGGTGCAGAATCATCAATTATCCAAAGATATTCAGATCACCCGGTACGAAAGCGAATTGGCCGAGGATTATGTCAGTCTGGACAGCTTCCGAGAAACCAAACCGCGGCATGGTTTCCGACCGGATCCGCAGGGATTTCTCGTGCTGGTGAAAGACGCGGTGGAGCAGGCTGCGGCGCAAACCGAGTCGGAACCGAAATCAGAGCGCAGCCTCAATCCGGACGAGCCCTTCCGCGACACTTTTTTCGCGGTGGCCGAAGCGCCTGCGGCGCCCGATGTCCCGGTGGAAGAGGCGCGAGTCCAGCAGGATGAAGAAGGAACGGCGCCGGCACCCGCGGTGGCCGCAGCTCGCCAGCCTACTGCACTCGTGCCGTCTGCGCGTGCGCCTCGAACAGAACCGACGGCGGCCGCGGCGGCTCCCGTGCGCACGGCCGAGACGGAGGCCGCCGCCGAAGGCAAAGGGTCCGTCTATAGCTACGGACTGGTTGTTTTTGGCCCGCTTGCTGTGCTTTTGTGGATGCTAAAAAGGCGCCGCGGCCGCTAGGCCGCCGGCTCCGTTGGCCGCACCCAAGGCGCGGCTCCGCCATGCAGCGGGGCGCCCCGCCTTCGCGGCAGCTACCGTCGCCGCCCATCGCAGATCTTGCTCCGCTTTGAACTTCCTGGCTAAAATGACCGCCACTTTGGATAGTCACTGCTAATGGAGAAAGGATTATGGGGCTTCGAACATCAGTTGGACGTAAGGGGAAAAACGCAAAGGCCGATGTGGTCATGGTGCAGGACCTGCTCAACCGCGCCTTGCGCACACCGTACCGGCTGCTCGATGCGGATGGCTTCGCCGGGGCCAAAACCGTGGAGCGAATCGAGTTTTTCCAAAGCGAAGTGATGGGCTTTCAGTTCCCCGACGGANNTCCATCCTCAGCCGCTACTCAACCGGCACTCCTACGTATTTCACCGCCCATTTTTACTCTTTCGACCCGCCCAAAAAGCCTAAATACAGCGTGGAGCTCGACAACGAAGAAGTCTCGAGCACCGACGCCATCGCCTGGGGCGCTAAGGTTACCGTCGCCTTCAAACAAAAGGTGATTCAAATTGCCGCGCGCTTGGGAGTTTCTCCCGATTATCTGATGGCCTGTATGGCCTTCGAGACCAGCGGCAGTTTTAGCCCGTCGATTAAAAATGCCGCCGGCAGCGGTGCCACCGGTCTCATCCAGTTTATGCCTACCACCGCCAAGGGATTGGGGACCTCTGTTGAAGCTTTGGCGGCTATGACCGCGGAGGCGCAGCTGGACTATGTGGAAAAATATTTCAAAGCGACGCGCAAGCCACTGCGAACTTTGGAAGATGTTTATATGTCGATTCTCTACCCGGCGGCCGTAGGACGGGATCCCGCATCGACCCTCTTCACCTCGGGCACCAAGAAATACGAGCAGAACGCGGGATTCGATTCCAATAAGGACGGCATTATCACGCCGGCAGAAATTTCTGTGAAAGTCCGGGGTATGTATAACAAAGGGTTAACCAAAGGTTTTAAAGGATAAACGATGCGTAAAGCAACTTTGCAGGTATCTGCTTTAACGGCGGTAATCTTGGTCTTGGGGTGCAACAACCAGGCGGACGCGGACTGGCAGGGAGCCTACCTTTACGAACACGAGGTGGGCGTCGGGGCCGGCGGCGTTACGAGTTTTATTGAATACCATCTGACCCTGGGCAAAGACGACAAGTGCGCGCTGGCCATTGTCGGCCTGCAAACCGACGAGCAGATTTCTTGCACCACTAAGGCCGCGGGTGATTCCATTGCGATTGAGTTCAAAAGTTACGCCGACGGCGCCGTTAAAAATGCCTACGATGTCGCCGTGTACCCGGTGGGCAGCATGCTGTTTTCGCTCGCCAAAGAAAAAGACGTTTTGACCACGCGCTGGCAAATCCTGGTGCCAGACGGGATCCAGAACACCTCGGGCCAATATTTTGCTCGGGTAAAAGGCCAGTAGGCCCTAGCACTCCGGCGAGCGCGCCGAATACCGGAAGTTTGCTAATCTGCACCGAGTGCAGCTCACTTTCCGGGGGTTTCGATGAATGAGGCCGAACTCAGCCTCGCGCAGCTTGGCCTATTTGCCCAGAGCATAGGCATAGGTTTTCTCATAGGCCTCGAGCGCGAACGGCACACCGACAAAATTGCCGGCGTCCGTACCTTTACGCTAATCGCGCTGGCGGGCTCTTTGAGCGGCTATATCTCGAGCATTACCGGGTTGCACTATGCACCCTGGGTGCTGCTTTTGTTGATCGTGGCCAGTCTGCTGGTCGCCCAGTACAAATCTCTATCGCCCGAGCCGGACACCACCAGCGTGCTTGCCGCGCTTTTAGCCTTTGTCCTCGGTTATACCCTTTGGTTGGGACATGCCTTTGTCTCCTCCGCTCTCGCCATAGTGGTGACGGCCGTGTTGTATTTCCGGGAGGAATTGCGGGAGTTGCCGCATCGCCTCAGCCGGCAAGACGTCACCTCTTTTTTTCAGTTCGCCGCTATCGCCTTTATTTTGCTGCCCATACTGCCCAACCGCACCTTCGGGCCCTACGACGTTTTAAACCCTTACGAGACGGGCTGGCTGGTGGTGCTGATCAGCGGTCTGAGCCTCTTGGGTTACGTCGCCCTACGGCTGCTGCGGGGCAGGGCCGGCCTGCTGATCGTCGGCCTGCTCGGTGGCATGGCCTCAACGACGGCCACCACCCTGGTTTACGCCAGGCACAGCCGCAATATTCCGAACTTTGCCAGCAGCGCCGCCACCGTAATACTGTTGTCGCACCTCGTGCTGTTTGTGCGCATGGCCGTCGTCGTCGGTGTGGTGGAGGCTAAATTGCTGCCCGCGATGCTGCCTTGGATCGGCGGTGGTCTGTTGGCGGGATTGGTGTGTGTCGCCATTTTGCTGCGGCGCACGGCGGCGGAATCTCACGAATATCCTGAGCTCACGGTGTCCAATCCAACAGAGCTGAAAACTGCCCTGGGATTCGCCGTGGCGTTTTCCCTTATCCTCTTGTTATCTGCCTGGATGAATGACGTGCTGTCCGATACAGGGACTTATATCATTGCCTTTTTGTCCGGCCTGACCGACGTGGACGCCGTGACCGTCGCCAATGTGCGCTTATTCGCCATGGACGCGCTGGACAGCACCACCGCGGTCAATGCGGTGCTAATCGCTTTCGCGGCCAATTTGATGTTTAAGCTGGGGGTGGTATTCACCACCGGTGACCGGCGGCTGTGGCCCATCATATCGCTTGGCTTTTCCGTATTGCTCGCGGGCGTGTTGTTCGGGCGGTTTTTGGTGGTTTTGCAGTGACTGGTTTTGC
>DJFO01000194.1 GCA_002432555.1 Marinagarivorans sp. UBA5870 | reverse complement strand
GACTGCGCGCCACCACCCGAAAAGTAGGCGACTTGGCCTTTCTTGACGTAACCGGCCGCGTTGCGCGCACCCTGTTGGATTTGTGCAAAGAACCCGATGCCATGACCCATCCAGATGGCATGCAAATTAAAATCACCCGCCAGGAAATCGGTCGTATTGTTGGCTGTTCCCGCGAGATGGTGGGACGGGTATTGAAAACCTTGGAAGACCAAGGGCTGGTTTCGGTGAAAGGTAAAACCATGGTGGTTTACGGTACGCGTTAAACACCGCGCTTAACACCACAAACAAAAAGCCCCGGAATTCCGGGGCTTTTTGTTTGTGGTGTTAATTACGCCTGACGGTTAGCGAAAACCAAACAGCTCAGCGAGCTTCTCGCCGGGATCGGCCGCCCGCATAAACGACTCACCCACTAAAAATCCGTGAACTTGTTTTTCACGCATTATCGCCACGTCGGCTTTCGTCAGGATGCCACTTTCAGTCACCACAAGCCGGTCCTCTGGAATTGCCGGCAACAAATCGAAGGTCGTTTGCAAAGTCACATCAAACGTATGCAGGTTGCGATTGTTAATGCCGATCAACCGGTTTGGCAGCTGTAAAGCCGACTCCAATTCTGTCCGGTCATGAACTTCCACCAATACGTCCATACCCAACTCTGACGCCAGCTCATTCAGGTCGCGCAACTGCACGTTATCCAGTGCTGCAACAATCAACAGTACGCAATCCGCCCCGAGTGCTCGCGCTTCCGTAACCTGATAAGGATCGACCAGAAAATCCTTGCGGATCACCGGCAACTTGGTCGCGGCTCTTGCCTGTTGAAGGTAAACGTCGGCGCCCTGGAAAAAATCCACATCGGTCAACACCGAAAGACACGCCGCACCACCGGCCTCATAACTTCGAGCGATTGATACAGGGTCAAAATCCTCACGAATAACTCCTTTGCTCGGAGATGCCTTTTTTATTTCAGCAATCACCGCAGGCTCTCCCGCCGCTATACGCTCCGACAGCGCGTTTACAAAACCTCGGGAGGGTGCTTGTTCCGCAGCCCGAGCGCGCAGCTCGGCAATTGTGCACCGCCGCTGCCGCTCCGCGATCTCCTCGTGTTTACGCGCGATGATGTTACGCAAAATGGTGGGGGTCTCAGTCACAAATATCTGCCTTTCGATCAGTCATAAATTGGAGTTACGCTGGCTGAAAACACTGACTCAGCTCCGCCAGCTCTTTCAATTTCTCTCCCGCCAGTCCCGTGGCAATCGCGTCCTCAGCCAGTGCCACAGCGGTGCTCAGCTCATCGGCAATTCCCGCCACATAAATTGCGGCTCCCGCATTCAGCGCAATGATATCCGCAGCCTTTTCCCCCGCCGGAGTACGACGTCTTCCTAATGCATCACGGATAAGATCCAACGACTCCTGCGCTGAAGACACTTTGAGCCCGTCGAGAGAATTGGATCGAATTCCAAACTGCGAAGGATCGATGGTGTATTCACGCACAACGCCATTGCGCAACTCCGCAATATGGGTAGGCGCTGCCAGCGAGATTTCGTCCAGGCCGTCCTCGGACCGCAATGCGATGACATGCTCGCTTCCCAGCCGAGCCAGCACCTCAACAAAAACTTTGCAGAGTCTGATGTCGAATACACCCACCACCTGCCGCTTTGCACCCGCCGGGTTCGTCAGCGGACCAAGCATGTTGAAAATGGTGCGCAAACCCAGCTCGCGGCGAGGGCCTATGGCATGCTTCATAGCGCCATGATGCGCAGGCGCAAACATAAATCCTACGCCAAGCTCATCAATGCAACGCGCCACTTGCGCGGGGGTCAGATTCAAATTCACGCCGGCCGCCTCAAGCACATCAGCACTGCCTGTGGTACTAGTCACCGAGCGATTTCCGTGCTTTGCGACGCGCCCGCCGGCCGCTGCGACCACCAAAGCGGATGCGGTGGAAACATTAAATAGTCGCGAACCATCTCCACCAGTCCCGCAGGTATCCACCAGACGATCGAGCTTAACCTCAACCTTCGTTGCCAGATTGCGCATCACCTGAGCAGCGGCGGCGATTTCCGCCACAGTTTCACCCTTCATCCGCAGGCCTACTAAAAAAGCCCCAATCTGCGCAGGGGTAGCGATGCCGGTCATGATCTGATTCATAACATCCGTCATCTGTGGCTCATCCAAATCCCTTCGCTCCACAACTTGGGCGAGCGCTTCTTTTATATCCATGTAGCCTCCGGTATTTGCAAAAAATTTTGTAAGAGCGCGTGACCGTGCTCGCTCATGATCGATTCTGGATGAAACTGGACACCGTGCAGGGGCCAGCATTTATGCTGGATGCCCATGATCTCGCGGCCGGCATTTGCGTCATCAACCACCCAGGCCGTCGGCTCCAGATCGTGGGGCAGCGTGTTGGGATCGACAACCAAAGAGTGATAACGGGTCACTCGATAAGGGCTGGGCAATCCAGTAAATACACCGCTCCGTGAATGCTCAATAATCGATGTTTTGCCATGCATAACCCTTCGAGCACGAACCACACGACCGCCCAGGGCGGCTGCTATGCATTGGTGGCCCAGGCAAACTCCCAAAATAGGCACACTTCCCGCAAATGCTGTGATCAGAGGCATACTGATACCCGCCTCGGCTGGGGTGCATGGACCAGGGGATATCACGATGCGTCCAGGGGCTAGCCGCCGGATAGCGTCGAGGTCCAACTCGTCATTACGGACAACAGCCACTTCTTCGCCCAATTCAAGGAGGTATTGGACGATGTTGAAGGTGAAGGAGTCGTAGTTATCCACCATCAGCAGCATGGCATGCCCCGACAAAAAAACCGGCATTATACGGAACCGCGACAGCCGACGGCGGCTTGTCGGAGTAATTTACAGAAATCGGCTGAGGCCTTGTTTGCACTCTGAAAAAAAACGCAATAAACACGCGTCGATTGACTACACTAAGTCATTATGCGTTTCGGTTGACTGCAGCGGCGGGCGCTAACGAATAAACAAAATGAGCTGTATTTCCGCTAAAACCGGGGCATGGAGCACATCCCGATTCTCGTCGACCCAAGTGATTGTAATAAAGCCTGCGAATTGGGCCTGTTTATCCAGGCGAATTGGAATACAATTTGCTCGACCTCCCTGATATTTATAATCAGCCGGAAGAAAGCTCGT
>DJFO01000042.1 GCA_002432555.1 Marinagarivorans sp. UBA5870 | reverse complement strand
GCCCCATATAACCATCATCGGCCGTGCGCACCTCGTAGGTTTTATGGAGGGACTCCTGCAAGGCGTGTTGCACGAATCGGTCGCGGTCGATGATGAGTACTTTTTCCATATCACATATTTGACCAATAAGTTGAAACAGACGGTTAACACGCGCAGTCGGCTTCGGTCGCACTCGATATCGAGGGGAAGCCGGACCAGCCAGCGGACCGACCTGTCTTTATGCAAGTATAGATCGTAGGGCAAACCCCTGATGGGCGATCCGTCGAAGTTGCGCAATTCAGGGATCGAACGGAGCGCTGCCGGGCCAATGCGTGGCCGACGACACGGAACTTGCGTTCGCGAGTGACTGCGGGAGTAAAACTGGACAGCGCTGCGAAGCGTTGCGAGGCTGCAGGTTGACCGGGCGAGCGAGGCAGCCCAACTGCGACTGGGGCGAGGCGACACGGATCTAGCTGCGAAAGCTTCCCTAAGCCGTGAAAATATGCAAGACTCTACGCACTATTGGATTAGCACCCATCACCTACCCTAATCCAATGTGCCTTCAGGGATGCGGCGGTAGAAATAGACACAGGGCTTGCCGCACCAACTTCGTTCTCATTATTGCAACCCGGAATTCCCGCTCGGGCGTGTTCAATAATTGGACCGAAACCGATCAAAGACTTTAACTCTTGACCATTGCCTTTCTTGCAGGGCCGTGCGCACCGTCTGGCGCGCTCCAGTCTTTGACGTAGTTCCAGCTTTTACAACACGTATTTTGCGTCGGCCTAATTGCATCATATCGCATGCGTCAACGCATCCGACAAACGTTGGCGTGGCAGCAGATCGTCTGGCGTCAACACAGGTTTTGTCGGTGGTTTCAATTATGGAATACCGCTTATGGACACCAGAAAAATTCCGGACTTATTCTGGCAGGTGTCTCCCGGATCGTTTTATCTCTGTGTATTCCTGGGACTCATCACCGGAGCTTTATTTTCGGTATTAATACCGATGGTCATACTGGCAAGCCACCAGGATTCCCGCTCCGTTCTGTCATATATTTATCCGGCGGCTTGCCTGAGCATTCTGTTAATCAGCTCCTACTCGAACATTCTCGCCGTACGCTTGACCAATCGTGGCGCCATAAAATTACGCATGAAAATGTATGAAAAGATCCAACGGCTTCCCTATCACAGATTAGAGCAGATCGGCCAGGCGAAATTAATCAATTTGCTGAACATCGACATCCCCGAGCTGGCCGTGGCAGCATTCTATATCCCGCAAATATGGATCGGCTCTGCAACCCTGATGGGGACGCTCGGCTATATATTTTTTATCGATCCAAAGGCATTTCTAACCGTCATCTTGTGCCTCGCGGTCGCTATGGCGATCCACCAAATTCTAAGCGGTATCGCCTTACGCTACTTTGTGCGGGCGCGCGACGCCTATGATCGAGTTCAGGAGGGCGCAAAAGGCTTGGTTCTCGGCGCTAAGGAACTGAAACTCAGCACAGTCAAAACGCGGCAATATGTTCGCGAGGAGCTGCTCGATCCGGAAGACTGCGGCCTGACAAACAAAAACAAGGCACAGTCGGTGGTCATTTTCGCTGAAAATTATGGCCAGCTGGTTTCCTTCGCGGTAATTGGCATCCTGCTCTCCGGCTACCATGCGGCGAGCACGATTGATCAAACGGAACTTGCCGCCCTTGCCATGGCGCTGCTTTACCTGACCGGACCCGTGGCGACACTGCTGCGGGCGGCGGGCGGCGTCAGGTCGGGGCAAGTCGCCCTGGAAAGAATAAAAGCCTTTCAGGCGGACCTGAAATTTGAGCCGGATCCCCAACCGGCGGTATTACACCCACCCGCCCGATGCATCCGACTTGCCGACATCGGCTTTGCCTATAACAACCAGCGGCAGAGCTTTTGCCTCAAGGGAATCAACGCCGAATTCAACACCGGCCAAATCAGTTTTATCACCGGGGGCAACGGCTCGGGCAAATCCACTCTTTCCAAGATTCTATCGCTGGATTATATTCCCACGAGCGGCAGGATCCACTTTGACACCCAGGAGCTGACACAGGACAAAATCGCTTGCGGCCGCGAGTACGTGTCCGCGATCTACTCTGATTTTTATGTCTTCCCCAAATTATACGGCGATCCGGAACAGCGCGACATACAGCGCCACCTCATCGAACTCGAACTTGACGGAATACTCGAGGTTGTCGACTGCCGATTCAGCTCGACTTCGCTGTCGGACGGACAGCGCAAACGCTTGGCGCTCCTCGCCCTGCTCCTCGAAAATCGTCCAGTTTGCATTTTTGACGAATGGGNNCCCGAGATTCAAGGACATTTTTTACCGGAAGGTTTTACCCCGGCTGAAGGCGCAGGGAAAAATCGTGATAGTCATTTCCCATGATGACCGCTATTTCGACTGCGCAGATCAGCTGATCGTAATGGAGCTGGGTGAAATCCGGGAGGTGAGGAAAGCACCGGACCTCAATGCTCCCCACCCGGCCTTTGACATCCCTTTAGACAGAATTTGACACAGGATGCGCATGGAAAATTTACTCAGCAATTTGGAAGCCAAGGATCTTTACCAGCGCATCGACCATGTTGCCATNNGAGACCTGAGCGAATCCATTTTTTTCTACCAGCAGATACTGGGATTCGAACTGCAGGAGAAACGGGAAACGCAGGGTAGGTTTTCCGGCATGATTTCAGCTGTACTGTCGTCGCATGATTTTACCGTCGTTCTTCTACAAGGCACCGGGCCTGAATCGCAGATCTCACGCTATATTCAGCAGTATGGGCCGGGAGTCCAGCACATTGCTTTCGAAGTGGAAAACCTCGAGCGTGTCGCGCACATACTATCGGCTCGCGGGGTGCGGTTTTCGACGCAAGTCATCCGCTGCAATGGAATGAGCCAGATATTTTCCGAACGGGACAGCAACAGCGGGATGATGATCGAACTGATCGAACGCCAGGATCGAACAGGCTTCGATGATCGCAGTGTGCAGGATCTGTTTCTGCAACTCGAGGGAGCGGACCTGTTATAACGTGATTTCGAGCCATTCGCCACGGCTCAAGGAAACTGTATGGCAAGTCACGCAAAAAGTGCCACAGGAAAAACATTACAGCTGGGCATACTCAATCTTATGCCGGAGCCGGAGGTTTACCAGGCCGAACTCCAAGATCTATTCGCCCCCGAAAGGGACAATTTATCTATGCATTGGATGCTGCCGCAGAATTCAAAATATCTTCAGGGGAGAGATGCCGCGCCCCGCGGTTACACCACATTCCAACAACTGACATCGCAGGTAAAACTCNNCGCCGGTTGAGCATCTCGAATTCGAGCGGGTCAGTTACTGGGAGGAACTGCAACAGATATTCCAATACTCTCTCGCGCATGAATGCGCCCTATTCGGCATATGCTGGGGGGCGCTGGCGCTAGGAAAATTTATTGGGATCGACAAGCGCCGCCTGCCAGAAAAATATTTCGGCATTCACGAACTGAAAACTCTTGCGCCCGACCACGGGCTGACGCGCACCATGCCGGCTTCATACTTCTGGCCATTCAGCACTCACGCATGGTTTGAAGAAACGAGTGTGCAACGGCTGATCAATGCGGGCAAGCTTGTCGCTCTCGCGAAAACAGCGGACCTCGATTTTGCGCTCCTGGCCAGCGCTGATGGCAGAGTTACCCTGTGCCTCGGCCATCCCGAATACCCCCTCAAACGGCTGCGGGCCGAGTGGCAGAGAGACAACCCAAATTCTGCGGCGACTCTTGGCACACAAACCGGCCCGTCAAGCTGGCCCGATGGCAATCACTGGCGCGCGGACGCCGAAAAACTATTTGCTTCCTGGTTCTGCACGGCGTCGGGAAAGCGAGCTGCGAGACACAACAAAGTTTCACCGCCCATTCGGGCATAAAGCAAACCGAGCGAATTGAATACTGCGATGAAAAATAAACTCTATTTGCGCCCAGACGTCTACTTCGAACCCCTCTTCAATAACTGGTATGCCTGGCCTTATCTATTGGCGCCTGCAACCGCAGCAATGAATTTTACGAATCACCATTTGCGCCTGATGAAGTCTTTTGTCGCCAACGCCAAAATTCATGCGCAGGCAGTCACGGCAAAAATGCTTACGGGTAGTTCACTCATGGATTGCACCGAAGCGCCAGCCGCCGATATCAGCGATCTGCTCGCTCGCAGCCAAGTAAAGATGGCCGAGCTCATAGGGTTCGCCAACGACATTCAGATACTGGATACATTGCTGAAAGAACACGCCAGGGGGGAAACGCTCGTGCCCCTGTACAAGCTCATTCCCGCAAGGCTGAAAGGCTATGTCGAGCTTGTGTATGATCTCAATAACCAGCCATCGATTCGCTTCATAGAAGGCCTGCTCTACAAAAGCCCCCATTTTCGCCGCGATGCCCAAAGCCTTTGTTTTGGGGATCTAAACAGTGATGACCGGCCATTCGTGCTCAGCACCCCGAGACTTCCCGACGGAAATCACCTGCACATACAGGTCCCCTTCGACCACGAATTTGTGACGGCTCTGTTCCGGATGCGTGAGACGGCAGCCGACTTGTCCGAGCTCAAGGAGATATTGCAGGGAGCGGAAATGTCCGGCGGCCTTGCGCTAGACGCCTTGTTTACGGCAGCTGCACCGCCGCTCAACCCTGCATACACCAGCGGCACGCCGCGTATCCGCTACCTTGGTCACGCTGGTCTGCTGATGCAAACCGAACAGGCATGCGTCGTGATCGATCCGGTTATCCCCTACCTCAACGATCACGCCGATCGCAAATTCACCTTCCATCATCTGCCTACCGCGATCGATTACGTGTTACTCACCCATACCCATATGGACCACACCTGCCTGGAAACTTTGCTCCAGCTCCGCCACAAGATCAAACAGGTTTTAGTCCCAAAAAACAGTGGCGGCGCCCTAGCGGATCCCTCCCTCAAACTCATGCTCAACCAGCTCGGCTTTGCCAAGGTTGCCGAAGTTGAAGAAATGGAAACGCTTGCCATAGCTGGCGGGCAGATTACGGCATTGCCTTTCATAGGTGAGCACGCCGACGTGAACGTGCGCTCCAAAACCATATGGCTAGTCGAACTGAATGGAAAGAAAATCCTCGCCGCTGCAGATGCTTCGAATATAGACCCCTACTTGTATAAACACATTGGCTCCCTCGTAGGTGCAATCGACGTGTTGTTCATAGGTATGGAGTGTAAAGGAGGTCCGCTGCGGTGGCTGTACGGCGCTTTGCTTACTCAACCGATCACCCGGGAAGCGAACGAGTCCCGCCGTTTCAATGGCTCGGNNGCCCTAGAGCTTGTAGATCTATTTTCACCCCGCCAGGTTTATGTTTATGCCTTGGGCATGGAACCCTGGTACCGGTACTTCATGGGAATATCCTACAACGACGATGACGTCCAAATGAAAGAATCGAAACAACTTATTGAAGCGTGTCAGCAGGCAGGCATCGAATCGGATCGGCTCTTTGGCGCCAAGGAAATTTTTCTCAGGTGACGACCCGGATCCCGCACAGGGATAATAAAGCACAAGTCATGCAATAGTGGAGAATCAATGCAACCGTTCGATGACGAAAATATCCTTGGCGTGGAGGGATCGCATACGTTGGTCGACCTCCTCAAGTCGCGCGCAGCCCTGCAGCCGCATCAGCGAGCCTATACGATCGTCGACCACCGGGGCGAATCCGCGGGATTGGACGCCGGTGAATTGGATGCGCAGGCAACGCGCCTGGGGAAATGGCTAATGCAGTACGCTGCGCCGGGCGACAGGGCCCTGTTATTGTTTTCGACCGGTGTAGATTATCTATGCGCGTTTTATGCCTGTTTGTATGCGGGTATCATTGCCGTTCCCCATTTTCCACCCAGCGCCAGAAGGCACTCCGACCGCGTCGAAAAGATTCTCGAAAACTGCCGAGCCAGACTGATTTTATTCGGTTGCAAGGAAACCCTTGCCGTGACCCGCTACTTCAGACAAAACCTGCCCGGTGATGGCGTTTCGCTGCTGCAGATCGACCAGCTCCCTACCGAATGTCCCACAGGTGAACTGCCGAGGATCGCACCGGACCGCGTGGCTTATCTCCAATACACTTCGGGGTCCACGGGGAGCCCGAAAGGAATCAGGATCACCCATCGGAATATCATCGGCAACCTGCGGGCGATCGCCGCTGCTGGCGGGGGGCAATCGAAGGATGTCTTTGCCAACTGGCTGCCGCTGTTTCACGACATGGGGCTGGTCAACACCGTCCTGCTGCCCGCCTATTTGGGATCGCATTCCATTTTATTACCCCCCGCAACCTTCGTCCAAAATCCGGTTCGATGGTTTGAAATCATTCACGAGTATAAAGCGACCGTCGCCGGAGCACCGAACTTCGCCTACGATCTTTGCGTGGCGAAAATCGATCCCGCGAAACATACTCATCTCGATCTGACCGGTTGGCGCGTCGCATTCAATGGTGCGGAACCGGTTCGTGCGAGCACCTTGCACACCTTCAGTGGAAAATTCGCCCCCTTGGGATTTGCCGAGGAAGCGTTTTATCCCTGTTATGGACTGGCCGAGGCCACTCTGTTCGTGACTGGCGGCAGCCCTTCCGTCCGGCCGTTGATCCGGGCCTTTGACAAACAGGCTTTAGAGTCCAACCGCGTTGTGGAACCGATCACTCCCTCAATCGAAGGGACGGCGAGGCACCTCGTCAGTTGCGGCAAAGTGCAAGCTGAACACCAGATTCACATTGTCGATCCGACGACCGCGAAACTGTTGTCGGCCGGCGAGGTTGGGGAGATTTGGTTTGCCGGACCGAGCGTAGCCGAGGGTTACTGGCAGCACGACGGCTCGGCGACGGACGTTTTTCTCAACACCATCCGGGAAATCCCCCAGTCCGGCCCGAGTTTTTTGCGCACTGGAGACCTGGGATTCCTGGACGAAGGTGAGCTTTTTATCACCGGACGAAGCAAGGATTTGATCATTATCAACGGCCGCAACTACCACCCGCAGGATTTGGAGGATATAGCCTGCTCGAGCCATGCGTTACTGCGGCGGAACGGGTGCGCGGCGATAGTCATGCCGCAGCCGGACGGTCGGGATGAACGGCACATTGCGCTGGTGGCGGAAGTGGAACACGAGGCTGCCAGAAATGCCGACCGGAGCGAAATCGGTTCGGAAATCGAAAAGTCGGTACGTTTAGCGCTCGCCCGGGAGTTTGAATTGCCCCTCGCCTTGTTGCTTCTCATACCGCCCGGAACTCTGCCAAAAAGTTCGAGCGGAAAAATTCAGCGAAGCCTGATACGGCAGCGGATTGCCGACGGTGGATTAGCCGCGATCTACCGCAGCGACGAGGCGGCGCCGGATCCGGGCCGGCCATCACCGGCGCCGGCGGAATTGGACCGGGTCGCGACCATTTGGTCGCGCATATTAAAGAAAAACTCGCCAGGGACAGTGTCGTTGGATGACGACTTCTTCGCCAGCGGCGGTGACTCAATTGCGGCCATGGAACTTACCGCGGATTTGGCGCAGAGTCTGCAAGTGTATATAGATCCCGCGGAAATCGCCGACAACAGCACACTGGGGGGCCTGATCGCTCTGATCCAGGCGAGGGGCAATTGCGCCGATATTCAGGCAGTCATTCAGGGCACCTTGCCGACCAGCGGTCCCCTTTCCTACGCCCAGCAGCGCATCTGGTTTTATTCGCAATCAATTCCCGATCCAGGCGTATTCAATATTCCGATTCGTATGGAACTGAAGGGCAGCCTGAATTGCACCGCATTCGCCGGCGCCTTTGCTGCGATTGTTGACCGGCACCCCGCCCTGCGGACGCACTATAAATCCGAGAGCGGTTGCATCCGCCAACAAATCGACAGCAGGGCCGATTGCCCGGTGGTCGTTTATGACCTGAGGGCCGCCGAAGACCAGGAGCGGCAGGCACAAGTCGCGCGTCATCAGCAGGAACAATTGCACATTCGTTTCGACCTGGAGAAGAGCCCGTTGCTCCGGGTGTGCCTGCTGCAATTGGAAGACGACCGATTTTTGTGCCTTCTGACCGTTCACCACATCGCTTTCGATGGTTGGTCGACACGGGTGCTCATAACCGATCTCGAGCGGCTGTATACCGGTTTGTGCGAGGAAACCCATGCCCCGCAGCAGCGGCTCGCCCCTCTCGAGATCAACGCTATTGACTACTCTCTGTGGGAACGCGAGCGCCTCCACGGCAACCGCATAGACGAGCCAGCGCGCTATTGGCTCGAAACTCTGCAGAGTGCACCCGGCCTCCTGCGCCTCCCCTATGACCGGCCGAGACCGGCTCGGCAGACCTTTGGCGGAGCGAAAGTTTCCCATCCACTGGGCAGCGCGTTGGTCGCTGATATAAAGAATCTGGCAACTGTCCACAGCTGCACGCTCTTTATGGTTTTACTGACCGCGTATCAGATTTTATTGGTTCGTATCTCGGGAAAAAAAGACATCGTCATAGGCACNNGATCGGGTTTTATGTCAACCAAGTAGCCTTGAGAGCTGACTTTTCCGACAACCCCAGTCTCGGCGAGATGCTCGCCAGAACCCGCACGTCTGTGCGGCAGGCTCAGGGACATCAGAACATGCCGTTCGAGAAGTTGGTGGAAATGCTCGCCGTCGAACGCAGTGCCCAGTATTCCCCAATCTTCCAGGTCAAGTTTCTGTTGAACGAATTCGTCGCACAACGGCTCGTTTTNNAGGTGGATGCACCTTATTCGCAGTACGATCTCACCTTGTGTATCGCCCGCCGACAAGACGGGTCCTATGCCGCGGATTTCCATTTCAACACCGACCTTTTCGAGCGGACTTCGATCGAGGATTTCGCGTGGACTTACGAGACGGTCCTGCAAGCCATGGTCGCAAAGCCGGCGTCGAACTTGGCCGACTTCCATGGTTTGACAGAGAGCCAAGTCGCATTTCTGCACCACGGGCGCGGCGGCAGTCTACCTCCGCCCGCGGACGACTCGCTTTTCTCGACCCTGGACGAAATCGCGCATAACGATCCGGATCGGGTCGCTCTTATAGCGGGCACGGCACGCCACAGTTACGGTGAGATCAGCCGCCGTTCGAATCAGCTCGCCAACCTGCTGGCGGAAGCGGGCATCGGTGAAGGCCGCATTGTCGGCGCCTACCTGAATCGATCCGTTTATATGGTGGTGACGCTCCTGGCAATCGCAAAGGTGGGCGCAACTTTACTGCCCTTGGACCCGGACTACCCCCTTGAGCNNGTACATTGACTCTGGCCGACGACTGGGACTTGCTGGCGAACCAGACTTATGTGTTCTGCCCCCGGCCCGTCTCGGGGGAGACATCAGCCTACTTGATATACACCTCCGGCTCCACAGGTAAAGCCAAAGGTGTAGACATATCCTACCAGTCCCTGAGGAACCTGTGCCGGTGGTATCTTTCCGCGGCAGAAATAACCAGCGACTGCACCCTTTTGCAGTTGATCCCATTTTGTTTTGATTCAAATATCAAAAACATCTTTTGTCCACTGATGGCCGGGGCCCGTCTTGTGATGGCCGACAATGGGCCGTTTGACGCCAAAGCTGTCAACCGCTTAATCGAGGAGTGGAAGGTCGACGTGGTGAATTGTGTTCCCAGCGTGATCTACTCCCTGATCGAGGCAGCGGAACCGGCCCGCTACCGGAGCTTGCACAGCCTGAAAATAGTCGCCCTGGGCGGCGAAGCCACCCACATGAAACGTCTCCTGCCCTGGCTGCTCAGCCCAAACTGTCAATGCGATCTCATCAACATGTATGGGCCGACCGAATGTACGGATATATCCGCGGCCTACCGCCTTAATAAACAGGTATTTTTGAGCAGGTGGCACGCGGGCTCGATTACAGATGCAGAACTGGCGGCCGGCCTGCCCATAGGCTGACCGATCGACAACTGCCAGCTCTTTGTAGTCGAGGACGATTCGCAAGATTTTCCCCGCCTGGCCTACCCAGGTATAGAGGGTGAATTGTGCATCGGCGGTATAGGACTCACCAAGGGATACTGGAATAATGCCGAGCTGACGCATCGGTCCTTTCCCCTTTCACCGTTCGAAGAACCCGGTTCACCCAACAAAAACATTTATCGGACCGGTGATAGGGTCAAGTGGCGAAAGGATGGGGAGCTGCTGTATTTAGGCCGCCTCGACCATCAAGCAAAAGTTAATGGGGTTCGCATCGAACTGGGCGAGGTGGAGGCTGTACTGGGTCAGTTGAGCGAGCTGAAACAAGCTTGTGTGATGCTTGGGCGGGAAGGGCGTCTGGTAGCTTTTATAATCTCGCGGGTGCTAAACCCGCCGACCCGGGCGCAGCTGCGGGCGTTTCTGCGCCGCAACCTGCCCGAGTCGATGATTCCCCGCTCATTTGTTTTTGTCCAGACTTTTCCGCTCCTGCCCAATGGCAAAGTGGATGGGCAGCAACTACTGAATCTTTCTTCCGGAGATACGACCACAGATTCCTTTTATACCCCGCCCAGCAGCCAAATCGAATGCGCACTGGTCGAGGTCTGGCAGGCGGTGCTGGAAAAGCCTCAGATCGGGATCCACGACAATTTTTTTGAACTCGGCGGCGATTCAATATTGGCGGTGCAGATGGTTGCATCAGCCCAGCATCGAGGCATCGAGATTTCGGTGGCCAATATATTCGAATATCAGGAAATATACGCCTTGGCCAAGCTCGCGACGGAATTTTCCGGAAATTTTCACCCCGCGGCCGTCCAGGAACAGGCTTTTGATTTTATCGAGGAAGTAGATAAGGCCCGCTTGATCCAGGCCACCACCAATCGAGTCACTGAAACATGAGCGACTACAGCAAAATCATTGACGCCTATCCCCTAAGTCAAATGCAGGAGGGTATGTATTACCACTGTGAGCTCGAGCCGCAAAGCGATATCTATCACGATGTTTTTAGTTTGCACATTCAAAGTCCGTGGAGTGAAACCGAATTCGTCACCGCAGGCGAGCGCCTGGTGGCAAGACACCCGATTTTGCGGGCGTCGTTTGACTTCCGGCAATTCAGCAGACCCATGCAGCTGATACACGCCGAGGGTGTAATCCGATTCCGGTACATTTGCCTCGACCCCGATGACGATGCCGATCGGCAAATCAGCCGTGAAATTGCTCTGCTGCAAGCTTCGAGGTTCGACTTGTCGCAGCCGACCTTGATACGCTTTACGGTACTGCGGCGGGGCCGGGACGATTTTCAGCTATTGGGGGACGCCCACCATATGATTCTGGACGGCTGGAGCATGGCATCTTTGCTTACCGAACTGTTTCAGAGGTATTTGCAAAATCTGCGGCTGCTGCCGGAAACGCCATACCCTCCACTGCGAAGCTCCCACAAGGCATTCGTCAAAGAGGAAATGAATACCGCTCAGGGTGCGGAAGCCAAAATCTATTGGCAGCAACAATTATCCTCCATGCAATATCACAGTTTATCCACCGATGGCGGAAGTTTACCGGTCGCCCCTGCCCCACGCGAAATCGCCGAGGTGGAACAAGCCATCGACGTAGACACTTCAAATAAATTGGCGGTGTTGGCCAAGCGGCTTGGCGTCGGCCTTCCGACGGTTTTGTTGGCCATACATGCTCGGGTGATGGCACTGGCCATGAACCGAGCGACCATCATCAGCACCGTGACCGTCAACGGCCGACTCGAGCAATCGAGATCCTGGAGATAGTTGACGTTTCGCAGCTGTCGGATCGCGCAATACGCAAGGCTCAGATAGAATCGCGCGCGGCGGAATTTCAACGTTCCCTACATTTATCGAATAAATTATTGAAGTTCGTTCTGTTCGACTGCGGCGACGACGAACCGGCGCGTTTCTTGTGGATAATTCACCATGCGGTGATCGACGGTTACAGCGCGGTGATCTTCTCGCAGGAACTTCTCCATCGCTACATGGCGCAGGTCACCGGAACGGAATATCCTGACACCCCCTGACCAGACTCGTTGGCGACCCTCGCCGATCGGCTCCACCGTTACGTAAATTCTCCAGAGGCCACGACCGAGGTGGATTATTGGTCGTCCTTACCCTGGCACAAGGTAGGGCTGCTGGCGGACTTCCGCGACGGCATAGATAAAAATCAGTCTGGAGATCCGGGGTTGTACGGCAAAGATTTTGAAATCATGCGGGAGCTTCATGCGGGAGACGCGGAATTTCTTTTGGCTGAAAGCCATAGACCTCTTGCAATTTCCACGGCCGACATAATCTTCACGGCGTTTTCTGCAACCATCGCCCGTTTGACGCAAAGCGCTTATGTCCGCTTTGAAATGGTGACCAGTGGCCGCGAGCCGATTTTTGACGGGATCGATCTCTCGAGAACCATAGGCTGGGTATCGAACTCCGTTCCACGGCTGATCCAAATGGATCCTGCAGCGAGCGCTCTGGAGAAAATTGCCTCTTACAGAGCGCAACTGCAAGCAACGCCGCACTTCGGCCTAGGGTTCCACGCATTGAAATACATGAGCGACGACCCGCTGGTGAGCAGGACACTGGCCGACATACCCCCCTCCGAGTTCAATATCAATTACATCCCACCTTCCATGGCAATCCAGGCAGTGCGGCGGGAAAACCTGTCTTTCCCCTGGAACCTGATCACCGAAGCCGAGGAAAATCCGGGACCGATCGTCACCACTGAAACTGTCGACCAGGTCTGGCCGATGTATATTCGGGTCGAATCGAAAAACGGCAGGATCCTTACCAGCTGGTTGAGCAGAGACAACGTTTACAAACAAGACACTGTGATAAAGGCAGCGAACCTGTGGATCTCGGAAATCAATCAACTGGTTGAGCAGCTGCGATACGAATGTACGAATTTGTCCCTGTCTCCCGAGCGTCCAAGCTTATGCGAATTCTAGCCGCCGAACTTGCGTTTCAGGAAAATCCTACCCTGGAAGTCATGAACTTTCTCAATGGGATCATCGATCAATTTCCCGAGGCTATTTCCTTGGCGTCCGGCAGACCTCAGGAATGTTTCTTCCGGCCGGACACCTGGCTCGATGGACTCAAGGATTTTTATCGATATTTCGCTGACAAAAAACGTATAACGCCTGAAGCAGCGGCCAAGCGCATAGCTCAGTACGGCGACACGGGCGGGATCATCAACGAGTTGATCGCTCAGATGCTACTGCTGGATGAAAACATCGCAGTCAATCCGCAGGACATACTGATCACCAACGGCGCGCAAGAAGCCATGGCGCTCTGCGTGGACGGACTCTTCACCCCGGAAAAAGATGTCTTGCTCACTTTCGATCCAACCTACATCGGCATCACCGGTTTGGCGAATCTTCGCAATATTGAAGTTGTTTCCGTAAACAACGGGCCACAGGGCATAGATTTGCAGCATCTGGTCGACGTGGAGCGGTCCATAGCCGCGCGTGGAAAAAGGGCGAAAGCACTGTACGTCATTCCCGACTTCAACAACCCGACCGGTTCGTGTTTACCGCTGGACCAGCGCCGAGCCCTGTTGGAGCTTTGTGATCGAATGAAAATTTTGATCATCGAAGACAATCCGTACGGAATGTTCCGCTTTGAAGGGCAACCTCTACCGACTCTGAAAGCGCTCGATCCGGCAAAAGTCGTACTTTATATAGGTACTTTCTCCAAAACACTGTGCCCCGGCCTGCGGGTGGGTTATCTCGTTTCCGATCAACAGATCGAAGGGGGCGCGTCGCTGATAGGCCATTTCACCAGACTTAAAAGTTTTCTCAGTGTCAATACCGGGCAAGTTGCCCAAGCGATCGTCGGCGGCCAGCTTCTCCAACACCAGTGTTCGCTTGCTCGCCATGTTTCAATGATGACTGATTTTTATCACGAAAACCGGAATCGGATGTTGACTTGCCTGAAGCAACAGTTTTCCGATCAATTACCGGGCGTCCACTGGAATGTGCCCGAGGGTGGCTTTTTTATTCACTTGACTCTGCCCGTCGTTTTCAGCAAAGCGGAAGCCTATGAGTGTGCGGAAAATTTTTCCGTGATAGGCGTGCCCATGTCTTTTTTTACCACTAACGGCAGTCACGCCAATGGAGTGCGCTTATCCTTTAGCAATATCTCCCCCGCAAAAATCGAAGACAGCATCATCCGGCTGCGCAACTATATAGGTTTTTTAATGCACAAGGAGAAGGCAAATAAAACGTTTTAGCAAAGAACTGCTTGAAGCCGTCATTCGCCACAAGCTCGGGCAATTCCAGTTACCTGAAAAACATATCGCCTATATGGTCAAGGGGTTGCTGGGACCGTCCCTGCGGGGCATAGACACCCATGGGGTTCGACTTCTTCCTACCTATATAAAGGAGCTGCAAGGGGGAAGAAGCAAGGCCCGCCCAAATATCCGTTTTGCCGGCCGGTTTCCGGCTGCGGTAAGTATGGACGCCGACCAGGCATTGGGAGTTGTAGCTGCATATGAAGCCGTCGAGCGATCCATGGAGGTCGCTGACCAATATGGCACCGCGACGGTCTCCGTCAGCAACTCCAACCACTTCGGTGCCGCCTCAAACTACTCACTCGCAGCAGCGGAGGAAGGGTTTTTATGCATTTGCACCAGCAATGCCGACAGTCTAGTCGCCGCCCACAATGGCCGAACGAAACTATTGGGTACCAACCCCGTCAGCTTTTCTGCACCGGGCGATGGCAACGATGTTTTCAGTCTGGACATGGCGACGAGCCAGGTTTCGTTGTCCGCCGTATTGCAGCATCTTGCTAGGGGCAAACCCTTGAAGGACAACTGGGTCGTCGATAAAGACCTCGGCGGAGAAAGCCCGCTATTGCCGCTCGGCGGCTACAAGGGCCAAGGCCTTGGCATGATGATATCGATTCTTTCCTGCATGCTGAACGACGCCTCCATGGACGTCGATATGTCGCATTTTTATTCTGCGCCCTTCGACCAGGCTCGCAATGTTGGGCATTGTTTCATAACCATCAAAATAGAAGCTTTTGTCGAACCGGCTTTCTTTCAGGGCCGGGTATCCGCATTGCTGCAAACCATTCGGGAAAGCGACACACTGTTGAACGGTCACGTGATGGCACCCGGAGACCAAGAGGCGAAATCGGCGGCGAGCCGCTCGAGTTCCGGCGTACCTTTAAACTCCGCAGATGCCGCGTATTTTGCTGGGCTCGCCGAAGAACTGGGATTTTCGATCCAGAATGCTTGCGAAGGCAATGATATTGGAGAAAATCTAAACTGTTCACTCGATCACTCCAGTGAAGGAGCATGAATCTTGAAGCTAATATTTGTGAGTCAGGGAACCTATGGGGACATAATTCCGCTTCTCAACTTGATCGCTCTCCTGCAGCGTGAGAATTTTGCCCACCCGATCGAACTGATCGGCCTAGAAGAGTACCGCCCGCTCGTGCATTCATGGAATTTGGACATTGTCTTCATTGGCATCTGTTCAAACGTGAAACATGCGGCCATGGCGGACAGCGATAACTGCGTAGCCGACCAGGATTACCGGAATCACCATTTTTTTTCTTGTGGTCAGTATGTTGTGGAGCCGATGTATTGGCATATCGTCAATTCGTTTATGACGGCACCCTGCGTAGTAGCCGGCTCCAGAATCTGCACCGGCGCGCGCTGGGCGTGTAAAGAATTCGATATCCCGTTTATTCGCCTGGTGTTTTCGCCACCCGATACCCTGCTTTCCCCGAATTCGAAAACCCTGAGCCATATGCCGGCTGAAGTGCTGAAATCGCACAACCGGATCAGACAATCTCTCGAATTGAAAAGCCTTGACCGAAACAACGATTTTTCTGAACCCGATTACGTTGCGCATCTCTGCCTTTTTCCTGCACAATTGCTTACTCATTCTGGAATTGAGTTGCCCGCAGGCACGCATCACTGTCTGGATTTTATCGAATCGCGGTACCGCGCCCTGCATTCACCGGCGGCCGCAGAGGACCAATTCGCCTACACTGCGGGAACAGCCTTCAAAGTGGGCGGGAAAGAGCTGTCGGCATTGTCGCGCCTCTGTGACGAGTTGGGCACGCGCGGCCAAGTCATTTCAACTCTACCGGTGCAAGATGCTTTCAGATACCCGAAGCTGCAGATCGTCGAATTTACAGACGTGGTTGCTGTGCTGGGCAAATGTCAGCTCTTTCTTCACCACGGGGGTATAGGCACGGTCGCCGATTCGCTTTTCGCGGGTGTTCCGCAACTGATCTCCCCGCGAGCTTTCGACCAATTCTTTAACGGGGCAATGGTTGACCGCCTTGGAATCGGCGGAATCATCGAAAGACCCGAGCCTACCGACAAATGGCTTCGGAATGCCATTCAGCAGCTCCGTAGCTTCCTGAACGAACGTCACCTCATCAGGGACCGCATCCACAATCTATTTGGCGCAGCGCTAAGTGATGCGCAAAAAATGGAATTTATCGACGACGCTTTTGCCAAAGCGCGCGCTATGCTCACTGCAGGTCGCAGCCGGAGACGCTGACAGGATGGCCCCCAGTTTGTGCTGCTCCGCAGCCTCAGTCCTTGCTATCGGGCGTTCGGTGCATTGACCAGATTACCGAGTTGATTTTCCAGCCATCTGCGGTTTTTATCAATTGCCAAGCCTCGACTCCCGAATTATTCTCTCGGCCGTTTTCCATCAGTCGGTAGGTAAAGAAGACCGAGGCGATATCTCCATCTGTCTTGATATCGATATCCGATATCTTTTCTTCGATTTTCTTTTCGGACGTTACTATCCAGTCCATAAAACCCGCATGATCCCAACGGAAAACCTTGTCGAGCCCGGTTTTACCACTTCGTTTCGACAGTTCGACGTCTGCATCGCTGTTGATGCCAATGAAAGGTGTTGTCTCAGACTGGAACAACGCTAAAAACCGCTTTTTGTCTTTTTGCAGAATGGAATCCTGAAATTCCTTGATAACCGCATTTATTGTTTCTACTTCCGATCTTGGCGGTTCGACTGAGTGAACTTGGAAGCTGATCAAGAGAAAACTTATGGTGAGACACTTTTGAGTAAACGTCATTCCCGTACCCTCTGGTAGTCGATGCGGAATCCTGGTAGTCGGTGGCGAATATTCGGATGGATCTGAACGGGGAATTGGGAGTATATAATACCGCCGCGAATTTACGAAACACATTTATCTTTCTTGTTCGACTCAGGGTATACAGCAACTGGGTTTTGCTGAGACGCGGCCTGTTGTTGGTGGGCTCTGTCGTCTTTTACAAAGTTTAATAATGCGGTGCGCGGGTTTGCTCAGAAGCCAACTAAAGGTTGATTTCTACTGAAATAGTATGTGCCTGACGTCCCTCCGTTGATGATCGCAAATCGGGGGCGTCGAACCCCAACATCCGCTCTCGAATCCCCCAACCGTCTCCCGCGCGGCGGACGGGCGCATCGCTCCTTGCCAGCAAAGCAGATTAAGATACCGTCAATCCGACGAACGATTGAATCCCGGGCGTCATGCCTGCAGGGGCCCGCGCGATTTACGACCCCGCCTGCCCCGTATCCGCCCGCCGCGCCTGGGATTGGGCAAACCATTCGTCGAGCATTTTCTCTTCCTTGCGGGTGAGCACGCGCTGTTCGTCGGCTTGCAGGCGGGCGATCAGGTCTTGCAGGGCGCGGCGTTTCAGGCGGGCGGTTTGCCATTCCAGTTGTTTGGCGTCGGCGATGCTGCGGCGGCGGTCGACGACCTGTTGCTGCTGGCGCAGGGCGTCGGACAATTGCACCAAAAATCCGCGCTGCTGCGCTATGTCCTGGGCGCGCAGGCGCACGGCGGGTTGGGTAAAGGCCTGGGCGTAATCGTCGTAGTAGCGTTGCAAGTCGGCCATTTTTTCCTGGTCTTCGCGCCATAGGCGGCGGGCCATTTCGAAGGCTTCCGCCGCTTTGTTCTCGGTGCGTTCGGCGATTTCCAGCACTAGCTGCAATCGTTTGGCTCGGCTCTGCTTTTTCATAGATTGCATCTGA
>DJFO01000245.1 GCA_002432555.1 Marinagarivorans sp. UBA5870 | reverse complement strand
GGGTAATAATCTCGCTATTGTTGTCGCGGAAGAGATCTCGAATAAAAGACTGGTCGATTTTGAGATTATCGATCGGCAGAATCTTTAGATAGTTGAGCGAAGAGTAACCGGTGCCAAAATCGTCAACCGAAATGGTCATGCCCATTTGACTCAACACCCGCAAGAGCGGAATGATAGTGTTGGGATCGGACATCAGCGTCGTTTCGGTCAGCTCTATGTCGATATGGGATGGATCTATGTCTGCCTCCTTGAGAATTCGATCCAGGTGCAGCAAAAAATGCGGGTTGTTGAGCTGTTTGACAGAAAAATTCACCGAGAGACTGAAGTCATCCTTGATCTTGCCCNNTTGCCCTGCCGAGACCACTCTTTCAGCTGTTTATTGGCCTGACCGAGAACCCAATTGCCAATCTCATGAATGCGGCCGCTGTCTTCCGCAATCGGAATAAAGGTCGCCGGCGAGACCACGCCCAAGACCGGCGACTGCCATCGCACCAATGCCTCGAAGCCCTTGAGTTTATTGGTGGCCAAGTTAATTTTGGGCTGGTACACCAAATGAAACTCCCCGTGCTCTAGGGCATGCTGGAATTGCGTTTCCACCTTCGATCTGTAAGAAACCTGCCGACTCAGGCTTTCATCGTAAAACTGAAAATTGTTGCGGCCCTTGGTTTTGGCGTTATACATGGCCACGTCGGCCGCCTTGATCAGCTCACTCGCGTCTGTGGCAACATCAGGGCAGATGGCAATGCCCATGCTCACGGAACAATGCACCAGGTTGTTGTTGAGCTCAAAAGGCTTGGCCATATTTTCCACTACAACACCGGCGAGCTTGGCCACGCCCTCCGGTTCGAGATTGCCTTCGACGATCACCGTAAATTCATCGCCGCTTAAACGCACCACCGTATCGCTTTCGCGCACGCACTGCTTCAAGCGACCGGCAACCTGACTTAATAACAAATCACCGATCACGTGGCCGAGGGTGTCGTTGACCGCTTTAAAGTGGTCGATATCAATAAACAGCAGCGCGACTTTGTGGTTTAGGCGCCTGGCCTTGGCCAGCATTTTGGGCAACAGCCGGTAAAACAGCCGGCGGTTGGCGAGACCGGTCAAGGGATCGTATTCCGCGAGCTGTGCCAGCTGCTGCTCGGCCTTGATCCGCACGCTGATATCCTCAAATACCAGAACAAAGCCTTCCAACTTACCTCGATTATTGGTCATGCAAGTGACGGAAAATTCCGCCGGAAACGGGTCCTTCCCATGCTGAACAAAATGCAGGTCGCGCCGACTGAAACTTCTGCCGGCGATGCAGTTGCGGTAGATATCCGTGGTTTCCCAAGCGTAGTTGTTGTATTCCTCGATAAACCGGGTAATCGGCTGCCCTTCCACCTGTTGTCGGCTCAGCTGCAGCATGCGCGCCGCCGCGGGATTGCTGAAAATCACATCCCCCGCCACATTCAGCCCCAACACACCTTCGTTGACGAAGTCGAGAATCAACTGGGTTTTTTGAGAAAGCGCCAGGTATTCGAAGCGTCGGAGGAACAGTTCAGTGAATACACTGACTTTGTAGCGCAGCACCTGGGGATCGAAGGGTTTAAACAGATAATCGACCGCCCCCAGCTCGTAACCCTGCTGCACATACTCTTTTTCCTTATTGATCGCCGTGACAAAAATAATCGGAACGGCTTTGGTCTCCTCGTTGCTGCGGATCAACTCGGCGGTTTCGAAGCCGTTGAGCTCGGGCATTTGCACGTCCATCAGCACCACCGCAAATTCCGCGCGCAACAAATGCTTCAGGGCTTCGTAGCCACTTTCGGCGCAGACGATCTCGCCGTTGAGCTTGCTCAAGATATGGCGCATGGCCGTCAGGTTTTCCGGCCGGTCGTCAACCACGAGAATTTTGGGACGTATATCGACAGTCATGGGTTCTCCAATCTATTCCGCCGCGGCAGTGACCTTTTGGTAGATGCGGTGGCGTTTCTCTCTCGCGTGGAACAGAGAATTCAGAAGGTTCGGGTCTATGGCTTCGCTGTCGCCCAAGCATAAAAAGCCATGGTGGCAGAGACTCCGGTGAAAAAGCTCCATGCTGTGTTGCTTGAGCGCCGCGTTGAAATAAATCATCACATTGCGACATGAGACAGCGATCATCTCGCCGAACACGCCGTCATGCACCAGGTTGTGGCGCGCGAAGGTGATGTGTTTCTGCAGCCTGCCCGCCATCTTGAAGGCACCATAGCTGCGCTGGCAGTAGTCGTCGAAACTGCGGCGCCCGCCCATGCGCCGGTAATTTTCGCAGGCTTTGTCATACTGATCCTGGCTGTACACCCCCGTACGCCCCTCCTGCAGGACGCGGTTATTGATGTCCGTGGCGTAGATGCGCGTGCGCTCCAGCAGCCCTTCCTCCTCGAGCAGAATCGCCCAGCTGTAGGCTTCTTCGCCACTGGAACAGCCGGCGCACCAGAAGGAAATAAATGCGTAGGTGTGCAACACCGGCACCACCTGCTGCTTGAACGCCGCGAAAAATTCAGGATCGCGGAAAAACTCGGTTACCGTGACCGACATGGTCAAGAGCAGTTGCTGCATCACCTCTTTATCGCGCAGCAGCTTGGGAATCGTCTCCGAGAGATGCTGCGCCCGGCAATGCACGCGGAACAAATTCAACCGGCGCTGCAATACCTTGGCCGAGTACTGCCGAAAATCATAGCCGTAACGCCGCATCACGGCCTCCAGCAGGAGATCTATTTCGATCTCGGTGACCGAATCGAAGACAACTTCTTCGGCAAGGTCATGCGCATCCAACGGCACCAAGTCTATTCGATCGTCCGTCATGCGCTGGCCCACAAACGCAGGGCGGACATAAGGCGGGCGGGGTCCACCGGCTTGGCGAGATAATCGTTCGCGCCCACCTGCAGGCATTTGTCCCGATCTTCCGGCATGGCTTTGGCGGTCACGGCGATAATCGGCAGATGCTTGTAATCGACCCGCTCGCGAATGCGTCGGATGGTTTCATAACCGTCCATCTCCGGCATCACGACGTCGGAGACGNNCATCACCGGCATCATGATGTCCATGATGGCGAGTTCGATATCGTCCATTTCGCTCAGCTTTTGCAGGGCGAGGGCGCCGTTGTCCGCTATCACCACCTTCATGCCGTAGCGGCGCAATAATTTTGCGAGCGCAAAGGTATTGCGCATATCGTCGTCGACGATCAGGATTTTTTTATCCTGCAATACTTCGTCGCCCAGCGGCGGCGCCGTCGGTGGCGCTTTGGGTTTAACGCTGTGCAAAAATAGGGTGACGTCGTTCAGCAGGCGCTCCTGCGCCAAACTGCCTTTGATAATAATGTTATCGGTGTATAACCGCAGGACTTTGTATTGTTCGTGGGTAAGGTCCGCACCTGTGTAGATGATCACCGGCAGAGGTTCGGCCACCTGCTCCCCCGCGACCTGCTGCAACAATTCCACGCTGTCCATGTCGGGCAGCTGCAGGTCCAGTATCAGGCAGGCAACATCTTCCTGCTCCAGAATGGCCAATCCCTCGCGACCGGTGCCCGCGTGCAGCACTTCCACATTGCGCGTGCGCAGCGCGGCCTCTATGCCCTTGCGCGTGTTGCGGTCGTCTTCAATGACTAGAACGCGGCGCTTCTGCTGATTTTGCATGTGTCGCACAATATTGTTGAACGCATGGTCGATGGATTCCCTGCTGATGGGTTTGGTGAGCGCGCCGAGGATTTCACCTTTCGCCCCATCTTGCCGATCGAGCGCGGAAATAATGTGCACCGGAATTCCACGGGTTAAGGCGTCTCGCTCCAATTGTTGCATGAACTGCTCGCCGCCGCCGTCGGGCAGAACTCTGTCGAGTACTATGGCCTGCGGCTTAAAGCGCTTCGCCATTAACAAACCGGATTGGCAGTCACCGGCCACCACGCACTGGAAATGGCGGCTCAGGGCGAGTTCCATTAGGCAGTTGGCAAAAACCCGGTCGTCCTCAACGATCAACAGCAGGGCCTGGCCGGCCTGTAGACGGTGCCGATCGTCGGGAATAAATTCCGGTATTTCACCGAGGTCTTCCACGACGATGATTGGAGCGGCGAAATGCCGTTTGGGTGGTTCGACCGGCGGTGGCGGAAACCCTTGGTGGGTCATTGCCGTGTGAGGCAAGTGCAGGGTAAAAACAGAGCCTTTGTTTTCTTCGCTTTCCAGTTCGATTTCACCGCCGAGCAAATGGGCGAGTTCGCGGGAAATGGTGAGCCCAAGCCCCGTGCCGGAATATTTGCGCCGAGTCGACCCATCGCCCTGCTGGAAAGCTTCGAATACGGCCCGCTGGAGCTTTTTCGGAACACCTATGCCCGTATCCCGCACCCGGAATAAAAGCCCGCCTTGGCCATCGGGCTGTACGTTAAGCACCACCTCACCCAGCTCGGTGAATTTGATGGCATTGCTGAGCAGGTTCAGCACCACCTGACGGATGGCGCGCTCGTCGCCCCAGAGCCGGGGCAGGTTGTTGCCCACATTGTAGACCAGCTCGATACCCTTGGATTTGGCACGCAGCTCCATCATGCGGCGGCA
>DJFO01000256.1:225-4947 GCA_002432555.1 Marinagarivorans sp. UBA5870 | reverse complement strand
GTCGCGGGCTTTTTCTGGCTGCTTGAAGCGCGTTCGCACGGCGCCTGGCGCAACAGCCGAACGGCCGCCGGATTTTTTCTTGGGGCCGGTGGTTTTCAATTGTTCGACGGGCTCATCAATCACAAGGTTTTGCGGCTGCACCAGATTCGCTACGGGGTCAATGTGGTTCCTTACGATATTGCCTGGAATGCCGCCGCGCTCACTCTGCTGTGCATTGGCCTATGGCTCTTGCGCAGATCACAGCGCCGCCCTTTGTAACAATGCACGCTACCTTTCCTCCAGCGCTGATTTTGCTGCTGCTCGCTGCGGCGGCGGGTTCCTACGGTTGGGCGGCGTTGAGACAGCCGCGCTGGAACCGCTGGCGCACCCTTAGCTTTCTCACCGGCCTTGCGCTGCTGCTCGCTGCCGCGCTGCCCGCGGTGGCGGAACACGCGCACCACGATCTGCGCTGGCACATGCTGCAGCACATTTTGGTCGGTATGCTCGCCCCTCTCGCTCTGGTCCTCGGCGCCCCCCTCACTTTGACGTTGCGCAATCTGCCGACCGGCAGCGCGAGAACCCTCGCCAGATGTTTGCGCAGCCGACTTTTTCGTTGGTGGAGCCATCCGTGGTCGGCTTTCATGTTTAATATCGGCGGAATGTTCGCTCTATACCTTACACCCCTGTACACCACCGCTTTGTCCAGACCCTGGTTACATCATCTGATCCACGTTCATTTTCTCCTTGCCGGTTACCTGTTCAGCTGGGCCATAGCAGGTCTCGACCGGGCGCCGCGCCGCCCGAGCTTCCACTTGCGGGTCGCGGTTCTGCTGCTGGCCATCGCCGCCCACGCGACTTTGAGCAAACTGATGTACGTTTACCTCTTTCCGTATAACACCCACCATAGCGCCGCAGAAATTCGCGCGGCGGCGCAGATCATGTATTACGGTGGCGATCTGGCGGAACTTCTTTTAGCCATAGCGCTGTTTGCGCAAAGGTACGATCGGCGACGAGGGTGCGTGGCCGGCAGGAGATGGGCGGAGACGGCGCCGATTTACCCTTGAAGTCGATTCCACAAGTTGCCGCGAGGAAGGGAAAGCGGTATCCGCCCTACGTGGGCAACTCACAAAGTGTTGCGCACTGCGCGCGGAAATTATCGCGACCCAAGAGAAGCCCGCCGAAGCGGAAAAAGGGAAATGTTCGCCCCGCGCCGCACGCGGGGCGAACGGGTGGTTAGACGACGCCGAGTAACACAAGCACCAACAGGATGATCAGCACCAGGCCAATCCCTCCCGTTGGGCCATAACCCCATGAACGACTATGCGGCCAAGTGGGAAGCGCGCCAACCAAGAGCAGTATCAGGATAATCAACAAAATGGTACCGACTGTCATAAGGTCTCTCCCCTTGTCGAAGTGGGCGGACGCAAGTGCGTCCGCGTTACAGCCAACTTAAGAGAACTTACCGAAACGAGTCTGTGCGCTCGGAAACCGAGGCGGCGGGCGGCGTAACGGAAATTAGGCTCGGTGCACCGGGTCCGTCCCGAGCAGGTTAGGCAGCGCCTCGGCGAAGGACGGATAACGAAATTGAAAACCGAGCTCAAGGAGTCGGCTGGGGACAACGTTCTGACCGCTCAACAGCAGCTCATCCGCCATTTCACCTAGTAGCGCCCGCAATACCGGCGCCGGCAGGGACATCCGCAGCCAGGCGCTCCGGGCATGGGCCAGGCCATCTGCTAGCGCCGCGTAGGTGAGAGCCTGCGGCGCCGTGGCGTTCACTGCACCTGTAACCCATTCACCCGCGGGGCGGGACAGAAGAAATTCAATGGCTCGCAGAAGATCGTCTCGGTGGATCCAAGAACAATATTGCTGGCCGTCTCCCATCACTGTCGCCACTTTGAAGTCGAAGGGTCGCCGCAGCTGGGCAAAAGCGCCGCCCCGGCGAGCAAACACTACTCCTAAGCGCAATTTACAAACCGCTACGCCTTCACTGCCGAATTCGTCCGCCGCCTTTTCCCAAGCTACGCACAATCGTGCGCCGAATGAAACTCCGGCCGGGCTGGCTTCGGTAAGGGGGCGCGCGTCCATGGGTCCGTAGTAGCCCACAGCGGAGCCGCTGAGCAAATACGCCGGTTTAGTGCGGGTGCGCCGCACCCATTCCAGCAGTGCTTGAGTGGTGTTGAGGCGACTATCCAGCAGGCGCTGTTTTTTGGCGCTAGTCCAACGTCCGTCGGCGAGGGATTCGCCCGCGAGGTTGATCAGAAAGTCGAAAAAATCCTCGGCATTCAACAGCGCGAGGTCTTCAATCCAGCGCACCGGAACCCTCATTCGAGTTCGAGCGCGCAGGGCGTTGCGCGTTAAGACAGTCACGTTCGCGCCGAGCCGAGCCAACCGTTCCACCAGCGCATTACCGATGAAACCCGTACCGCCGGTTATCAGCAGGCGTTTGCCGGCAAGAGGTGCCCCCGAAGCGGGCGAAGCGGTGAGAGCCATAGGGAATCCTCCTGATGCCGCGACACTGTGGGCGCGAGCGGATCGTCAAGCGGGGCTCTGCCCCGAAAGCCGTGTTAACCAATCGACAGAATAGGCCAAAAGACGCGCGGATGGGACTGACCTCACACCGCCGCAGACGAGAACAGGGTTTAATCGAACGTGCGACGCAAATTCATAAAAATAGATGATAACAATGAGGTAACTATGACCACCTACATTCCGCGCGATCGGATGTACAGGGAGGCGGAATATTCTTTCTCGGGAGAAGAAAATCAACTTTACCCACACTTGGGTCGCCTGCTGGTGCAAGGTTACAACTTTGTAGTGCTACAACGCTGCCAACAACCGCGTCAGCCGCTGCAATACACCTACCTTCTCGCCTGCGCCGTGATCTGCTCCAACGGCACCGAGCTCCTCCATCGCCACGAAACCCTCACACCGGAGTTTCACCGGCTCAAAGATTTAGAACAGTTTATCCGCCACAACATGATGAATGTGCTGCACCGACATTTCTTCGGACGGGATCTTGCACCGGCCAGCTGAGCCGATTGCCACTCGAGAAGGAACCCATATGCCGGTTCTTCATCAAAGGGACAGTTTGGTTAGCTCGCGATAGGTCGTGCACAGTTATGCGTGAATTCCTCGTTTTTTTGCTCGGCCCGCTGCTGTGCTGTTTGTCGCTCCAGGGTTTGGCGGGTGACCCCACGGGGGAACTGGCACCGAATTGGATTTTGCAGGACACCGCCGGCAAAACAGTTTCCCTCTACGAGGAGGCTGAAGCGGGTAAAACCACCGTCATGTTTTTCTGGGCGAGCTGGTGCAACAGTTGCAAAACGTTGCTGCCGGTCATCAAGCGCCTGCACCACGCCAAAGGCGACCGGCCGGTGAGTTTTTATCTGATGAATGTCTGGGAAGACGGGGATCCGCTCGAGTTTCTGCGGCAGCACGAAATGACCTTGCCGGTAATGCTGCAGGCGGAAAACGTCGCCCAAAGGTACGACATCAAAATAACCCCCGGGATAGTGGTGGTGGATGCGGATCGCCGTATTCGTTATGTTCGTCAGCCGCACCACGGCGTTTCTCAGGTGGCGGCCGATCTGCAGAAAGTTCTCGAAATCTCGCTGAAACCCTGACGGTTTTACAAGGCCTCTTCGAAGTCCTCTAACAGGTCGATCGGCTCCACCTCATCTCCTTCCAACGCCGGATTCCAGTTGGGTCCCACAAGGGTGAGGTCCTCATGCATGCCCGGCAGCCAATCATCGAGCAATTCTTCCAGCGATATAGGCACGACTCTGTAGGTGCTCCACTCTCCCTCGGCGTGCACCTGCGCAAACTCCGGTTGCGACCAGAGCGGCAGGACATCGAGGTTTTCGTTGACCACCGACGGACACAGAGCAAAACCTTCGTCGTTTTCGAGCCCCCAGACACACCCCGTGGCTATGGCGTCGCTGAGAAATCGCGCGTAGTTCTCGTCAAAATCGTCACCCAACATTTCGCTCATATCACCCTCTCATGCCACTTAGCCAAAGCGTTTATCCGCCACAAAGGGATTGCTGCGGCGCTCTTCCCCGATGGACGACATGGGTCCATGCCCGGGAATAAAGCGCACCTGGTCGCCGAGGGGCCAGAGCTTATTGCGGATGGAGTCCACCAGCGTCTGGTAGTCTCCCTGCGGAAAATCTGTCCGGCCGATGGAGCCGGCAAAAAGCACATCACCCACCCAGGCCGTGTCGCTGCCGCGGTGAAAAAACACTATATGGCCCGGCGTATGTCCCGGGCAGTGGAAAACCTCGAGCGTCTCGTCACCAACGGAAACGCTTTCGCCCTCCTGCAACCAGCGCCCCGGCTGCAACGCAGGAACCGGAGCCAAGCCCATCATCTGCGCCTGCTGGGGCAGTATGTTCAGCCAAAAAGCGTCTTCCGGGTGCGGGCCCACGATGGGTACCTGCAAGCTATCGGCCAAGGCGCGTGCGCCACCCACGTGATCGAGATGACCGTGGGTCAGAAGAATCTGTTCCACACGGACGCCCGCTTGATCGATCGCCTGGCGGATGCGGCTAATATCCCCGCCCGGATCCACTACCGCGGCTGCGGCAGTGGTGGTACACCAAACCAGGGAGCAGTTCTGCTGGTAGCGTGTTACCGGTATCACGGTGTATTTCAGAGTCATAGCTTCACTCATCACCAGGGTCGCCGTCTGCCGGGCGGATAACAAATTGCAATTTCGGGCGGCATTCTAGCGTTCGGCGACTA
>DJFO01000256.1:0-164 GCA_002432555.1 Marinagarivorans sp. UBA5870 | reverse complement strand
AACCAATGTCGCCATGGGGCAGGCCGCGGATCGGCTGGCACGTCTGCTGGACACGTTCGTCGTATTGTCGATTCCGCACATTGAAATCTTGTCGCCGGCGGACATAGCCATGGCACTGAATTCGATCGACGGCTCCGCTTCGGTATCGGGCGTCTGCCAGGGAT
>DJFO01000188.1:3278-3510 GCA_002432555.1 Marinagarivorans sp. UBA5870 | reverse complement strand
AGCAGAATCCCCGCCAGCAACCAGCCGCGCCGCGCGAGCGGACTGAGGCAGAGCGCGTGATAAATCAACCACCCACCGCTCAGGGTAACGAGACTCAAAAGAATGCCCTGCCAAGGTGCCAGAGTCGCTTTTGTCGTGTCGAGCAAATAGGTTTGAGCGCCGAGATAATACATGAGCACCAGCAGGAAAAATCCGGTTAACCAGGTGCTGTAGGCCTCCCACTTGAACCAGT
>DJFO01000188.1:1569-3258 GCA_002432555.1 Marinagarivorans sp. UBA5870 | reverse complement strand
ATTATCCAGCCAGATGAAATAAAAGGACGCGCCTATCCAGGCAACCCCGGTGATCAAGTGGCCCCAGCGCAGCAGAAGATTCAACCAGTCGAGAATATAAGGGGACATGCGCTTTCCTGTTGGCAAAAATCAGAGTGAGCCCGTGCGAGTAAAAATCCGCAGAGCCCGGCGAATAAATGGATTTAGGGTACGCCGGCATCCCGCCGGTGCACGCAGCGACCAAAAGAAAAGGTTTTTTCCACCAGCCGATCGTCGCCGAGAGTATTGAGCACAAATAACAGCTCGGCCAAGGATCGGCAATGGGGTAAACGCAGGCGCAAAAGCGGCGTCGCGCGCAGATCCAAAACCGTAAAATCCGCTTCGTTCCCCAGCGCAAAATTGCCGATGGTGCCCTCCAGATCCAAGGCGCGGGCGCCGCCGAGAGTCGCGAGATAAAGAGCCTGCAACGGGTCGAGGGCGCGGCCGCGCAGCTGCTGAATTTTATAGGCCTCGTCCAAAGTGCGCAGCAGCGAAAAACTGGTGCCGGCGCCCACATCCGTGCCCAGGCTAACCCGCACGCCGAAACCTTGCATGCGCGCCAAATCGAACAGACCCGAGCCGAGAAACAGATTGGATGTCGGACAATGGGCAAGCGCGGACCCGCGCGCAGCCAGGCGGCGGCATTCTCGATCGCAGAGGTGGACGCCGTGGGCAAAAACACTGCGCCGGCCGAGCAGTCCGGCGCGGTCGTAGACGTCGAGGTAATCGCAGCTTTCGGGAAAAAGTTCTTTCACCCAGGCCACCTCACCCGGATTCTCCGCCAGATGTGTGTGCAGATAAACGCCCGGAAATTCCCGCAGTAAATCGCCCGCGCGTTGCAACTGTTGGGGCGTACTCGTAGGAGCGAAGCGCGGAGTCACGGCGTATTGCAGCCGGTCGACCCCGTGCCACCGCTCAATCAGGGCGCGGCTCTCCCGATACCCGGACTCGGCGGTATCGCAAAGTTCCGGCGGCGCGTTGCGATCCATCAGCACCTTGCCGGCGATNNCCAGCGCGGTGGTGGTGCCATTGCGCAACAACTCGTCGAGAAATACGCAAGCGATCGCGGCAGCGTGGCGCTCATCGGCAAATTTCGCTTCGGTCGGAAAGGTGTATTGGTTGAGCCAAGGCAGCAGCTGTTCGCCGAAGGCGGCAATCATCTCGGTCTGCGGATAATGGACGTGCGTGTCGATAAAACCCGGCAGTATTAAATGGTCCGGGTAGTGGTCCACGGGTGCCGGACAGACGGGCAGCAAGGTTTCGGCCGGTCCGACCGCGCGCACCCGCCCAGCTTCGACCCAGAGCAAGCCGTGTTCAAAATACTGCCACCCGGCGCTCCCCGCGGTTGCGGGGTCGTCAATGAAATGCAAAATCCTGGCGCGGTACGCCCGGCTCATAGGCTTCTCCCAATCCAAGCGGTCCATGCCGTCATCGCGGCGTTCACAGGGCGGACGGAAACCAAACTCGTTCCAGGCGAGCCGGCTCCGCGAGCGACGAGCGCGGCCCCTGAACACGGGTCTGCCGAAGGGCCGTCCGCGCACCGAATCTGTGCTTTACTTTAGCAAACCGGCCATGGTTTTCGCGCGCCGTTTGCCCTGAGGTGGGCCTTGATGCACCGGATTAAGAACTCACAAACCAACCTGCCCCCCGCAGGCGCGCGGCCGATTCACG
>DJFO01000188.1:0-1561 GCA_002432555.1 Marinagarivorans sp. UBA5870 | reverse complement strand
GCGACTGCGCTCGCCGCGCCCACACGCGCGACTCAAATTGCAGAGAACCTGCGTTTCCAGCGCCTGCTCACGGGTGAGGAAGGCGAGGAAAACAACGGGGTGGGAGCCATCCAGGACATCACCCAGGATAGCGCCGGGTATATCTGGATCGCCGGCGAAAGCGGCCTCGCCCGCTACGACTCTCACAGTTTCACCTTTTATCACGCGGACCCGAAAAACCCCACCGCCCTGCCGAGCAATTGGGTAACGGATCTGCAGCTCGATCGCGACGGCGTCCTCTGGGTGGCCACTGCCAACGGTCTTGGCCGCTACAACCGCGCGACCGATAATTTCAGCGTTTACCGCAACGACCCGGCCGACGACAATTCGATCCCCGATAACCTGGTCAACGCCCTCGCGCTGGATCCACAGAATAATTTGGCCATAGGCACCACTGGCGGACTCAGCCTGCTCGACCCTCGCCGGCGGCAATTCACCAATTTCCGCCACGACCCCGCGGACCCCGCTAGTATCGCCCCACAACCCGTGGTGGCCCTCTTCGTCNNCGGCGGCATCAGCCAGATGAACCGAGCGATTGGCAAATTCCGCCACTGGCGCCACAGCCGCGAAGATCCCCAGTCCCTAGTGGACAACAGTGTGCAGGCCCTCGGCCAGGACCGACACGGGAANNGGTTGGCACCGACCGGCAGGGCCTGTCACGCATGTTGCAAGACGGCAGCGGCTTCCGCAATTACAGCTATCAGCAGGGGGATCCGCGGTCGATCGGCAGCAACGTGGTGCGCGACATAATGCTGGACCACCAAGGCAATCTCTGGATCGCCACCGACCACGGGGGCCTCGCGCTCTACAACGAGGAGGGTGATGATTTTGTCCAGGTGCGCCACCGAGGTTATGACCGGTCTACCCTGAGCAGCGATCAGCTGCGCGATATTTTTGAGGATGATCTGGGGAACCTGTGGATCGGTGCCGTACCCTCCGGCGTCAATTTTTACGATATCAGTAAAGCGCGCTTCAAAATCCTCACCCATCAGCCGGGCGATCCCAACAGCCTCAGCCACAATGGGGTGCTCTGCATGCTGCAGGACCGCGCGGGCATTATCTGGATTGGCACCGAAGCGGGACTCGACGCCTACGATCCCGTCAGCGGCCAGTTCACCCGCTACGCGCCCGACCCCGGCAACCCCGACAAACTGCGCTTCGGCGCTATCACCAGCCTCGCGGAAGACGATGACGGTTCCCTGTGGGTGGGCAGCTGGTCCGGCGGGCTGCACCGGTTCAATCGCGAGACCGGCAAATTCCGCAATTATTATCCGGTGCCGGGAGACCCGCGCAGCTTGATAGGGCCGCATATTTGGCATCTCAAACGGGATGTGCAGAACCGCCTCTGGATCGGCGCCACGCACCAGGGCGGCCTCAGCCTCTACGACCGCGCCACCGACAGCTTCACCCACTACAAACATCAGCCGGACAACCCCGCCTCGCTGACCTATGATTTTGTCTGGTCGCTGCTGCCGGATACACGCGGGCACATTTGGGTGGGTACGCTGCACGGCCTCGACAA
>DJFO01000199.1 GCA_002432555.1 Marinagarivorans sp. UBA5870 | reverse complement strand
TTGTTTTTCCAAAATATCGTTGAGCTCTTGCAGGGCACTCGGTTGTACCGTATCGAGGGAGGCGACGCGCATCAGCACGTCCAGGCGTACCTTCTCGGGAAAATGGGTGAGGACTTCCGCCGATTGATCGGCATCCAGATAGGCGAGCACTATCGCCTGAATCTGCGGGTGCTCGTTGCGAATAATNNTCCATCCACTTCAGGGTGTCGAGGCCGGTGGTGTTGCCGCCCATCAGAATGCGGTCGATCAGGCCGTTGGCTTTGTCCTCACCCAAGGCGGAGACCAGCATATTGCGGATATAACTGTCGGCGCCCATGCCGAGGCCGGTTTGGGTGCGCACTTCCTCGAGAAAATTCGACAGCACCGCTTCCACTTCGTACTGCTGAATATTTTTCAGCTGGGACATGGCGGAGCCGAGGCGCTGGACCTCTTTCGGCCCCATGTGCTTCAACACCTCCGCCGCGGAATTTTCGCCGAGGGACAACAGGAGCACCGCCGCCTGGTCCAGACGCGACAGTTTGACCGCCGGTTTGGTATTGGCGGTTGCGGGGGGACTGGCTTCGCCACCTTTTACTGCGGGTTTACTCATTCTTCATTGATCCAACGTTTGATCACTTGCGCCACGCGACCGGCGTCTTCGGCCACCAGGCCTTTTACCGCGTTGAGCTGTTGCTCGTAACTCTCCTCCGGACTCGGCAGAGCGAGGGCATCGCCGCCGGTCAGGGTCACGGTTTCATCCGATAGGGAGTCGAAGGAGTCGACCCCTGCCGCCTGGAGCGCGGCCAGTTCGCGCGCATCTTCCTCGGCGCGGGTCTTCAGACCGGCGGCGGCGAGGCTTTTCAGGACCGGGCGCAGCAGGCCGACCAGCAGGACTATGATGATCAGCAGACCGGCCGCCTGTTTCAGCCAAAACTTGTAGGCGTCGTTTTCCCACCACTTTTCTTCGAATGCCACAGGCACCGCCAAATCCACGAAACGCTCGTTGAGGATATTGACGCTGTCGCCCCGGGCCGCGGAAAAACCCACCGCATCTCTTACCAGTATAGCCAGCCGATCCAATTCCTCCTTGGTCCAGGGTGTACGCACCGGCGCCCCTTGGGCATCCAGGCTAATTTTGTCATCCACCACTACGGCCACCGTCAGGCGGCGCAGCTTGCCCTTTTCGTGTTTGGTGTAGCTGACGGTGCGGTCCAATTCGTAGTTGCGGGTGGCCTGGGTGCGGCTGTTGGAGGGCGTGCTCGTCTCCTCCGTCGCCTGCGCCCCGGGCGCAGCGGGCGCCTGAGCGGTTTCCGGTGCGACGCCCGCGGCGGGCGGCTGGTTGGAGAGGGCACCGGGAATACCGCCAGGGCCACCGGGGCCTTTTTGTGTTTCCTCCACTGTGGCCTCGCTGCGCAGGGCGGGCAGGTCGGGATTGAAGGTTTCGCCGGCCTCTTCGATTTCCGTGAAATCGACGTCCGCGCTGATTTCGGTTTTGAATTTGTCCTCGCCCACTATGGGAGCCAATAGGCGGCGCACGCGCATGATTATGTCGCCTTCCACTTTGCGGGTGTAGTCGAGGTGCTGCGCCGCCACTATGAGCTTTTCGTCTTCGGGGCCGAGGGAAATCAGCGCGCCCTTTTGATCAACTACCGTGACATTTTCCGCTTTGAGTTCGGGAATGCTGGAGGCCACCAGATTGGTGATGCCTTTGATCTGATGCGGCTCGAGTTTGCGGCCGGGAAACAGTTCAAGAAATACCGAGGCGCTCGGCTCGCGGCCGTCGCGCACAAATACCGATGTTTTTGGAATGGCCAGGTGCACGCGCGCGGCGCGCACGGCGCTGACATTGGCGATGGTGCGGGCGAGTTCACCTTCCAGGCCGCGTCTGTAGCGGGTAGCCTCCATAAATTGGCTGGTGCCCAGGGGCTGTTCCTGGTCGAGCAACTCGTAACCGACGGAGGTGTTGCCGGGAATATCCGCTTCGGCCAATTTGATGCGGGCCTTTTGCAGATCGTCCGCCGGCACCAGCAGGGCGCCGGTGCTTACGTCGACTTTGTAGGGAATTTCGTTGGTGTCGAGAATCTGTCCGACCTCGGTGGAATCCAGTCGGTCAAGGCTGCCGTACAGCGGACGATAATCCTCACCCTGAGTCCAGAGCACCACCCAAAAGCCGATGGCGACGCTCGCCGCCAGCCCCACCATCAAGCCGGCTTGACGCAATATGTTCAGGTTGTTGAAACCCTCGATCAGATCGCCCGAGCCGCCGCGCGGTGCATCAAACTCGCTGGATAAATCTTTGGCTGCCATATATCACTGCCCGGAAAAACAATAATTAAAAAAGCGGAAATCTTGGTGAATACCCCTAGATCGGCATATTCATCACATCTTTATAGGCCTCGACCACCTTGTTGCGCACCTGGGTCATGGCCTGGAAGGCGACAGTCGATTTTTGCGAGGCGATCATCACATCGGTTACGTCCACATTGGGATCGCCGCGCAAATAGGCATTGGCCGTGTTGCTGGATTCCTGCTGCACGGAATTGACTTTATTGATGGCTTGAGAAAACAAATCGTTGAACCGCGGGCCGTTCACCTGCTGGGGACTTTGCCCCGGCAGAGTTTCCTGGCCGATCTGGCGCACGCCGCCAAAGGCTTGACTCTGAGCTTTCAGCGAACGCATCTCCAACAACAAACGGCTGATATCTACACGGTCGGTCATAAGCCTGATCTCATTTAACCTTGAGTCCCGCGCTCGGCGGGCGATAGAGAACTGCCAAAATTTTGTCGTTCTCGAACTGTCGAGGGGATAATTGCAGAATGCGGGCCAAGCGCGAATAACGCGCCTTTAAGCGGATAAGGGGCGGATGAAAGGATGGATAAAGGGCGGCGACGGCCGGCCTAGGTTGTGCCGCCGCAAGCACGGGATTTAGAGCAAGCTGGTTTAGGGTGAAAAGGGTTTTGGGTAAATAGGGTTAAGGGTGAAACGGGTTGAAAGGAAATAGCGCGGCCGATGGCCGGCAAGAGGGTAGCTGCCCCGCGCGGGCGCCACCTGCAAAGCGCGCCACAACTGGGCGTGCGCGCCCAGGCGACAGGGACGATCAAGCAGGGCCCGGCGCGATATAGCCCCGGGCCGGAGGGCTTCGACGGTTCAGAGGTCGAAGTCGTACTCCTGCAATTCTTTTTGTAGGCGGATCTGTTCCAGTTTATCTTCCAGTCGACGACGGGCATCGACGTCCGTTTTTGGGGATTTAACGGCCTCCTCATCAAATCTCTCTTCGGTAGTGGCTTCTTCGACGACCTCGAGAGTTGAATCAAGTACCTCTACGCCCATACTTCTAGTCCTCTAGCGATGAAATCTTCAGTCAACCTGAACAACCGCTGGAGCAGTGCCTGGTAACGTTTTCCGGTAACCAGGTTCTCGCTCGCACCCATTAACATTTAACTCCCACTCTGCAACACCTAACTCCCACTCTGCAACCAGCTGTATAACGCAGGCGCTGCAACTAGCTCTTGATGTCCGCGCTGCAACTGACTCTTAATGTCCGCCCTGCAACCGACTATTAACGTCCGCACTGCAACGCGCACCGTCGAACCCTTTCCATCAAAGCTTGCATTGCCGAACTTCCTATCGTTGGCAATACCAGCGTTGGCAATCCCAGACTTTTGCNNATGCCATACGGACGTGGATCGACTGCAACTTTGGAGCCTTGTGCAGCGTCTGAGTCTTGCAGCGCAGCATACTGCCGACGGCTTTCGGTCCGGAGTATGCCGTCGAATCATTAAAATAAAAAGTGGTTCAGCGAAATTTTTTTGCGATTTATAAGAACGCTTTTTTCTTAATTTTCAGCGAACCTAANNGTTAAACCCTCGCAAAGCGCCGTCCGTCCTGCTTCAATAACCGGCCAGCGCCTCCAAATCATAGCCCTCCTCCCGCAACCGAGCCAGTTTGTAACGCAAGGTGCGCGGACTTATACCCAGCCGCTCCGCCGTTTGTTTCTTGCTGCCGCGCTCTTTCCGAAGCGTCTGCGCAATAATTTCGAATTCGCGCTGACGCAGGTCGCTGCCCAGTAGATCCGAGTCCGCGCGCTCGCCGAGACGAGTGTTGACCAAGCTCGCCGGAATTTCGCCGCTGGCGCGCTCCCAGGCCGCGGTCAAACCCGCCGACGTTACGGCGAACGGCGGAATTTCGGCGGTATAAGCCGCCCCGCTATCGAGTGCATAGGGAGCCCGGTCCATGTCCTCCGCGGGACCGTGATCCATCAAGGAGGGTTTAGCGCTGTAGCGGGTCTGCATCTGCAGCCCGAGATCCGCGGCGCGAATCAAGTTGCCCGGCTGGAGAATCAGCGCGCGCTGCATCACGTTATCGAGTTCACGCACATTACCGGGCCAGGCGTAGGTGTAGAGCGCGGCCTTGGCTTCGTCCGCCAGCCGCACCCCGACTCGGTGTTGTTTNNCGTCGCGCCGGTCGCGCAGCGGCGCCCATTGCAGGGGCAGCACACTCAGGCGGAAATAGAGGTCTTCGCGGAATTTTCCCGCGGCGACTTGCTCGCGCATATTGCGGTTGGACGTGGCGATCACCCGCACGTCCAGTTGAATGCTCTTGCGACCGCCGAGGCGCTCGACTTCACGCTCCTGCAACACCCGCAGCAGCTT
>DJFO01000192.1 GCA_002432555.1 Marinagarivorans sp. UBA5870 | reverse complement strand
GGGTGGAGGTGCTCGGCGGCATAGCACCGGGCACGCAGTATGTCACCGAGAACAGTTTTGTCATAAAAGCGGATATTGAAAAATCCGGCGCGTCGCACGACCACTAGGAGCTCCGGAAATGTTGGATTCATTACTGAGATTTTCGCTCGAGCGACGCTGGTTGGTTTTGGCAGCCGTCTTGGCCGTAAGCGCTTTGGGAGCGTGGAATTTTCATCGGTTGCCCATCGACGCCGTGCCCGACATCACCAATGTGCAGGTAGTCATCAATACCGAAGCTCCCGGCTACACGCCGCTGGAAGTGGAGCAGCGGGTAAGCTTTGCTTTGGAAAATGCCATGACGGGCCTCAAAGGCCTCAGCTATACGCGCTCTCTGTCACGCTATGGCCTCTCCCAGGTGACATTGATTTTTGAAGACAACACCGATGTGTATTTTGCCCGTCAGCAGGTTAGCGAACGGCTGCAATCGGTGGCCGGTGAATTGCCGCCCGGACTCTCTCCCCGGCTGGGTCCTGTGGCGACTGGACTTGGCGAAATCTTCATGTTTACCGTGGATGTGGAACCGGGCGCGGTCCATCCGGACGGTTCGCCCATTACGCCAACCGATCTTCGCACGGTGCACGATTGGATTATCCGCCCACAATTGCTGCGGGTCCCGGGCGTGGTGGAAGTCAATCCCATTGGCGGCTTCAAGCGGGAAATTCTCGTAGCCCTCGATCCCGCAAAACTCCTGGCGCTGAATCTCGGGCAGGAAGACGTGGTCGCCGCTCTCAAGCGCAGCAGTCATAACCGCGGCGCGGGGTTTATTGAACACAGCGGCGCCCAATGGCTGTTGCGCGTACCCGGGCAGGCGCAGACCTTGGCGGATATCGAAAATACGCTGATTTTTACCATGGAAGGCGTGCCTATTCGGATCAAGGATGTGGCGAAGGTTGAAGAAGGTTTGGAACTGCGCTCCGGGGCCGCCTCGCAAAACGGCCGAGAGGTGGTGATGAGCACGGTGTTTATGATGATCGGGGAGAACAGCCGCACGGTCGCTCTGGATGCCGGAAAAAAATTGGACGAAATCCGCCGCGGTTTGCCCGAGGGCATCACAGCGACGACGGTGTACGATCGCACCGGCCTGGTCAACAACACCCTGTCGACCGTGCAAAAAAATCTGCTGGAGGGCGCGCTGCTGGTGATCGCGGTGTTGTTCCTGCTGCTGGGTAATATCCGCGCCGCGCTCCTGACCGCGGCGGTGATTCCGATTGCCATGCTGATGACCATCACCGGCATGGTACAGACCAAGACCAGCGCCAACCTTATGAGCCTTGGAGCCCTGGATTTCGGACTGATTGTCGACGGTGCCGTGATCATTGTGGAAAATTGCCTGCGCAAATTGTCGGAGCCCGGCCGGATGCTCTCGCTCAACGAGCGTTTATCCCTGGTTTACGAGGCCACGCGGGAAGTGATCCGGCCGGCGCTCTTCGGAGTTTTTATTATCACGGCGGTTTACCTACCCATATTCGCGCTCACCGGTGTGGAAGGCAAAATGTTCCACCCTATGGCCATTACGGTGATGATCGCGCTGGTCAGCGCCATGATAATTTCGGTCACCTTCGTCCCCGCAGCCATTGCCCTGCTCTTCACCAAACCCTTGAAAGAAAGCCATAATCCGGTGGTCCGGCGGGTGCGTTCTGTCTACGAACCTCTGGTCACACGCGCGCTGACGCTGCGCGGCTGGGTCGTAGCCAGTGCCGTGCTTTTGGTGGTGATTTGCGGATTCCTGGCGACGCGCCTCGGTAGCGAGTTTATTCCGAACCTGGACGAAGGGGATATCGCGATGCATGCGCTACGCATCCCGGGCACGTCATTAACCCAGGCGGTGAAGCTCCAGGAGCAGCTGGAAGCAAAAATCAAAACCCTGCCGGAAGTGGAACGGGTTTTTGCCAAAATCGGCACGGGCGAAGTCGCCACGGATCCAATGCCCCCCAGTGTGGCGGACACCTTTATTATTTTGAAGCCGCGCGGCGAGTGGCCGGATCCTGAGAAATCCAAAACCGAGGTGGTCGCGGATCTGGAGGCCCTAGTGGCAACCCTGCCCGGCAATCGGTACGAATTCCTGCAACCGATTCAGATGCGTTTCAACGAACTCCTCGCCGGCGTTCGCGCCGAGCTGGCCATCAAAGTATTCGGCGATGATTTCGAGCAATTGATGGCGGCGGGCGAGGCCATCGAAGGTGTGTTGAGCAAAATTCCCGGCGCGGCCGACGTGTCCTTGGAGCAGGCGACTGGCTTGCCGGTGCTGACGCTGCAACCGGACCCGGCCAAGTTGGCCCTCTATGGAATTCCCCTGGAGCATTTGCAGGATACAGTTGCCACGGCGTTTGGAGGCCAAGTCGCCGCGCAGTTCTACGAAGGCGATCGGCGCAGCGATATAGTCGTCCGCCTGCCCGAAGCGGTGCGACAGAACCTGGACGCCATGGCGAACCTGCCTATTCCGCTACCAGGCAAAGCGGATTATGTCTCTTTGAGTGAATTGGTGAGTTTTGAGCGCAGCACCGGCTACAACCAAGTCTACCGGGAAAACGGCAAACGCCGAGTCGTGGTGACGGCGAATGTGCGCGGCCGGGATTTGGGGACATTTGTGTCGGACGTGCGAACGAGCATCGATAACCAAGTGGAGTTGCCGACCGGCTATTGGATCGAATACGGCGGCACTTATCAGCAGCTTCAATCCGCTTCCCAACGCCTCTCTCTGGTGGTGCCGATCACGCTGATACTGATCCTAGTGCTGCTCACTATGGCCTTGCGCTCTTGGAAAGACGCCATGGTGATTTTCTCGGGTGTGCCCTTGGCCTTGACCGGCGGTATCATCGCCTTGCTGCTGCGGGATATCCCCTTTTCCATTTCAGCGGCGGTGGGATTTATCGCGCTTTCCGGTATCGCGGTACTTAACGGTTTGGTGATGGTGTCGTTTATTCGCGACTTGCAAGGACGCGGGCTCTCGCTGGAGCAATCCATTATCCAAGGAGCGTCCATTCGCTTGAGGCCGGTACTAATGACCGCCCTGGTCGCAGGTCTCGGTTTTGTACCCATGGCGTTCAACGCGGGGATCGGTTCGGAGGTCCAGCGGCCACTCGCCACGGTGGTGATTGGCGGCATCCTCTCTTCAACGCTTTTGACCCTCGTGGTCCTGCCGGCGCTTTATCGGATATTGCACCGGAGTCAGCAAATCATTTCGGACAACCATAGAGGTTCGCATGTTTAAACCGTTTATTACGCTGGCGTTGCTGCTTGTCAGCGGCTTGGCATTTTCCCACGGCATGTCAGCGGAGGATCAGGCCAGGATCCTGAACGCCGGCTATTTGGAGTTCATCCGCCTCGGCGCCACCCATATGCTGACTGGGTACGACCATTTGCTGTTTTTGTTGGGGGTGATTTTCTTTTTGACGCGCTTCAAAGAGATAGTCGCCTTGATTACAGCATTCACCTTGGGTCACTCCATCACCCTCATTGCGGCAACACTGCTCGGTATTCAGGCGAATTATTATTTGATCGATGCCGTGATCGCCTTGACGGTTTGTTACAAGGCTTTCGATAACCTGCAGGGCTTTCAGAAGTATTTTCAGATGAAGTCGCCCAATTGGTTTTGGATGGTGTTTATTTTTGGACTGATCCACGGCTTCGGTTTATCGACCCGGCTGCAGCAATTGCCTCTGGGCGATGAGGGGCTGGTTCTGAAGATCCTGTCATTCAATTTGGGGGTCGAATTGGGTCAGATCGCTGCGCTCACGGTCATGCTTATCCTACTGTCCGGCTGGCGGAAAACCGATTCCTTTCGGCGTTTCAGCAAAGCGGCCAACGTGCTCTTAATCCTAACTGGAGGTCTGCTGTTATTAATGCAACTGCACGGTTATCAGCACAGCCAATATCCGGACGATTTTCCTTTGAATGCCGATGAGCATTATCACCTTCACGAAGATCTGGATAATGGATCCTCACCCATGTCGAATTACCCCCGCCGCTTGGATCTCGGTGACGAAGAGGATGGCGCAGAGGATTTTGAGGCAGAGGAACATACCCATGACGGTGAACATTATCACTCCCATTAATCCCATCAACCTTAGGAACCTTATGAAAAGCTTTGTTTACTTTCTTCTACTCGCGCTCCTGGCGGGANNGTGATGGCCCACGAAGGTCACGGCATCCACACCACCAAGCCCGAAGCTATCAGCATCGCGAAAAGCACCATCAAACGGCTTACCGAAAAGGACAGCGGTTTAGGTTTTGGACAATTGCCGGCGAGTTGGGCAAATCTACCCGCCGAAAGCGTCAAGGTGCACGAAACCGGCGAGGATTACTACATAGTATCCGCTACCAACACCAGCGAGGGAAAAACGCTGTACGTTCTGATTTCCGCGGAAGAAGGCCAGGCCTTCGATGCGAATTTCACCGGAAAATTTAAGGATTTGGCGCAGTAAGCGGGCACGGAGTCCGACCTGGCAACTCAGGTCCTGATGGTTTCAGGACCTGCGCAATCCAATCCGAGTTAGATCGGTGGGCGTTATGTACTGGATCATTTTCAAATACCTCATCACCGCGGCCGTGGTCGTCATGGTCTCCGAACTTGCCAAACGCAGCGATAAGGTGGGCGGATTCATCGCCGCCCTGCCCTTGGTAACCTTGCTAACACTGATCTGGCTATACCTTGAAAACCAGTCCACGACAAAAATCGCCAATCATGCGTGGTACACCTTCTGGTACGTGCTGCCAACCCTGCCCATGTTCTTGGCCTTTGTTTGGCTGCTGCCGCGGTTCGGTTTTTGGCTGTCCCTGCTCACGTCGATGAGCGTTGCGGTTGTCGGCTTCGCCTTTTTTGCGGCAATTGCCAAACGCTTGGGCTTGGATTTGTTGTAATACCCAGCGCCGTATCGCAAGGCTATCCGCTCGAACCAGGCCCCCAGCTCCAACGCTGGCCGGCGAGCTTCCTGGGGACACTCTGGCTCCACCCGACGGGCATCGGCAGTACAAAGCTTTTTGTTTGGAAAAACAATCAAATCGTCGTAGGATACGCAACACTTTTTGTTGCATACCCTACACAAAGATGAGCTGGCTGTTACTTGTTCTTTCACTGCCAACCCACAACAATGCCGCGCGCATGCGGGCTTGGCGCGCGCTCAAAGCGGCGGGAGCCGCTGTCCTACGGGACGGCGTTTATTTAATACCCGACAGCCCAGACCACCGCGATCGTTTTAGCGAGGTCAGCCGTAACGTAATCGCGAACGACGGTTCTGCCTATACATTTAGCGCCCAAGCGGAAGGCCGTGAATTCTCTCAGTTGTTTCATCGGCGGGACGAGTATCTGGCGCTGCAGGCGGAATTGCGGAGCCTGGCTGTTCAAATCGCCCAGGATGGTTCGGCGGAAGATTCCAAACAACTGCGAAAACTGCGCAAGCAGTTCGCAGCCTTGAGTGCGATCGACTTTTTCCCCGATGAATTGCAGGTGCAGACCCAGCAGATCCTGCAAAATCTGGAGCTACAACTCAGCCGCCAGCTGTCACCCCACGAGCCTTCGGCGTCTACCGGTACCCTACCCCGCAAAACGATCGAGCACTATCAGAATCGCACTTGGGCCACCCGAAAACGACCCTGGGTGGATCGCCTCGGCTCCGCATGGCTTATACGTCGATTTATCGATCCGCAAGCCCGCATTCTGTGGTTGGACTCCCCCGACCAATGTCCCGCGGACGCGGTGGGATTTGACTTTGACCTTGCCGATTTCACCCACCTGGGC
>DJFO01000224.1 GCA_002432555.1 Marinagarivorans sp. UBA5870 | reverse complement strand
GCGCTGCTCGGGTTGATGTTGTACCACAACTGGCAGCTCACACTCTGCTTCCTGATCACCGCGCCGATTCTCGCGTTGCTCGTGAGCATCGCCAGCCGCTACTTCCGCCGCATCAGCCGGCGTATGCAGCGCGCTATGGGCAGCGTCACGCACATCGCCAACGAGGCGCTGCAGGGCTTCCGCCTCGTGCGCAGCTTCCTCGGGCAAAAATACGAGATCCGCCGCTTCGACGAAAACACCGATGAAAATACCCTGTTGGCGACTAAGTACGAGCGGGTCGCTGCACTCCAGGGTCCCGTTTTTCATATAGTGGTGGCCATAGCTTTAGCGGTGATCCTGTTCCTGGTGCTTTTATTGTGGGACGACAACGTGGGCTCGGCCATTGCCTATCTCAGCGCCTCGGCGATGATCACCAAACCCCTGCGCCAGCTCAGCTCTGTCAATGAAGTCATTCAAAAAGGCCTCGCCGCGGCGGAATCGATATTCGAAGTGATCGACCTGGAATCTGAACCGGACACCGGAGACCGACCGCTCGAGGTCGTCGAGGGCCACATCGAATTGCGGGACGTGAGCTTTTTTTACCGCGACGATATCCAAGCACTCAACAAGCTCAACTTGACGGTTGCGCCGGGCACGACAGTCGCCCTGGTCGGCCGCTCCGGCAGCGGCAAATCCACCATCACCAATCTGCTGTTGCGATTGTACGATCCAACCTCGGGCACGATCCTCATTGACGGCCAAGACATTCGCACGGTTACTCTCGCGAGCCTGCGCCGGCAGATCGCGCTCGTCAATCAACAGACGGTTCTCTTCAACGACACGGTCGCACACAACATCGCCTATGGCGACGACCTCGGCGAACCCGATATGAGCCGGGTGCGAGAGGCGGCCCAAAACGCCAACGCGCTCGAATTTATCGAAGCGTTGCCGCAGGGTTTCAACACCTTGATCGGTGAACAGGGCGCGCGCCTGTCCGGCGGCCAACGACAGCGCCTGGCCGTGGCGCGGGCGCTCTACAAAAACGCCCCTATACTCGTGCTCGACGAAGCCACGTCCGCCTTGGACAACGAATCGGAAAAGGCCATACAGGCGGCGTTGGAACGGTTGCAGAAGGGCCGCACCACTCTGGTGATCGCCCATCGGTTGTCGACCATCGAAAGCGCCGATCTTATAGTGGCAATGGATCAAGGGACGGTTGTAGAGGCGGGGCGTCACGCGGAATTGCTCGCGCGCAACGGTTACTACGCGTCGCTCTACGCCGCCCAGTTTAACGAAACCCCAAGTGCCTGACAGACGGCCCTATGCTGCGTTTCTTCTATACAGTGGTGTTCATCATCGCCCTGCCGGTGATTTTCTACCGCCTGTGGATTAAAGATAAAAAAGTCCCGGGCTATCGAATTCGCTGGCCCGAGCGCTTCGGCATCTACGCCGCCCCAACAGCAGTCCACCCCATCGTTTGGGTGCACGCGGTGTCGGTCGGTGAAGTCGTGGCCGCAACTCCGGTCATCCGCCAGCTCTTGGAGTACGGCTCGGTGACCCTCATGGTTACCACTATGACGCCGACGGGTTCGACCCGCGTACTCGAGACTTTTGGTGATAAAGTCCTGCACGTATACGCCCCTTACGATCTGCCCTGGACAGTCGCCGCGTTTTTACGGCGCACCCGGCCCGTCCTCGCCATCATCATGGAAACGGAGCTTTGGCCAAACATGCTGCACGAATGCGCGGCTCAAGGGCTACCCGTCATACTCGCCAACGCCCGCATGTCCGCCCGCTCCGCCCGCCGTTACGGTCGCTTTCCCCGATCGAGCAGACAACTCTTGGAATGCCTGAGCCACGTGGCGGTGCAGAACGCGGAGGACGGCCAGCGATTTCTCGATCTCGGGCTCACGGCCGGCAAATTGCGGGTCACAGGCAGCGTGAAGTTTGATATCACCTTGTCCCCGGAGCTCAGACAATCGGCCCGGCAGCTGCGCACGCGCTACGGTGCCGACCGTCCGGTGGTGATCGCCGCCAGCACCCACATCGGCGAAGACCCGATCGTGCTGGACGCCTTTGCGCTCCTCCGCGCGCTCCACCCGAACGCGCTGCTGATCCTGGTGCCGCGCCACCCCGAGCGGTTTCAGGAGGTTTATGAATTGAGCCGCAACCGGTTCAATACTTTGACTCGCAGCAGCGGCGTCGCTCCCGGCCCGAGTACAGAGGTGATTGTCGGAGATACCATGGGGGAAATGATGTTGCTCTACGGCTGCGCGGACATCGCCTTTGTCGGTGGTAGCCTGATCGAACGCGGCGGCCACAATATGATCGAACCTGCCTGTTGGGGCTTGCCCATCCTCAGCGGCCCCCACACATTCAACTTCGCGGACATCAGCCGGCGGCTGGAGCAGTGCGGCGGGATGGTGACCGTGGCAGATGCGCCGTCTCTCGCCCGCCAACTCGACACCTGGCTTCGCCACCCGGCTGAACGCCTGAGTGTTGGAACTAAAGCACGTGAATTTGCAGAGCAGAATCGCGGTGCCGTGGCTCGCCTGATGGAACTCGTCACGCGCTACCTGCCAGGCGCCGGGAATTAGCGCGGGTTTCCCCCGTTGACGTAAGGCTGGCAGCGAATCCGGTAACTGCTGACTACAACGCTCCGGCTGGAACTTTCGCGCCCCGACCCACGGGACGGAGCACACATTCCTGGATCCCCGCCTTCGCGGGGACGACGATAGATGGAGCGTTGTTGCGCGGAATCCAGCAGGTGTTTAGTGCAAAGCTCCGTCATTCCCGCGCAGGCGGGAACCCACTGAACGCTGCCACATCCCCTGGACCCCGCCTTCGCGGGGACGACGAGAAGAGAGGGGCCCCGCGGAATCCAGTAAGTGCTTAATGCAAAGCTCCGTCATTCCCTCGCAGGCGGGAACCCAGGGGAACGCTGCTACACCGCCTGGATCCCCGCCTTCGCGGGGACGACGGGAAGAGAGTGGCCCCGCGGAATCCAGTAAGTGTTCAGTGCAAAGTTCCGTCATTCCCGCGCAGGCGGGAACCCAGAGAACGGACGGACGGTGCGGGATTCCGTCGTGATCTTGTGGGCAGAGGCGGGCGGTCCCGGGTGGCCGGGTGGAATAGCGAAAGAAGTCGGTCCGGAAGAAAGAATGCAGTAGTGGTTAAAAAGGCGCGGGCGCCGCAGCGCCCGCTTGAACTCACTCGGCGATAGGTTGCTCGATCGAGAATACCCAATCCCATAGGGCTGGGTTCATATAGGCGCGCATCCAAACCGTGTGGTTGATATCTCCGCCATTGCCCATCTCGGCATCACCCGGGTCTATGTCGCGCCAATCAGGTCGTTTCGGATAGGCGCTCAAGGTGGTGCAGCCACCGGCATTGGTGACTGCCGCCACAGTGCGGCGGGTGTCTTCAATAGAGTTGTTCTCGTCCCCTTCTCCCTGATTAATCCACACCGGCACTTTGGACGCGCCCATCACCCGGGCGGCATCGTCCGCCCGCAGGGGGTGGCCGGACATAGGTACTGCGGCCGCAATCAGGTCAGGCCGACGTCCGGCGATGTCCCACGAGCCACCACCGCCCATCGAAATCCCCGTCACGTAAATGCGCCGCGGATCCACTTGGTAGGTAGCAATCAGGTGCTCGATCAGATCTTCCAGCGCCTGGCCGTAACGCGACGGCTTTTCGGTGTAACCGAATGGTCCGAAGCCGCCGCTGGACCACTCGTTGCCGCCGAACTGGCAATCGCACTGAGGTATGACGATATAGGCCGGTTTTTCAATCTGATTCACCTCCGACAGAAGTGAATTGGACGAAGCTATAAACGGGAGCACGTGCCGGTAGTCGACAGTGCGATCACCATCCGTGCCGCGCTCGGCGCCGCCGTGCAGGTACACCACCAGCGGATAGAGCTGCTCGGGGTTTTCCGCAGCCTGGTTAGGCTGATGCAGGCGATAAGGTAAATTGATGACGCTGCTGGTGAAAGTCGGCATTTTCACCATGAGTTCTTTGTAGTTGGCCACGGCTTTGTCGAGTTCGTCATTCGTGTCATAGGGCTCTATGGCATCGTGGTCTACCGCGGGCGGCGGTGGCGGGCACTCGGTGCGCGGGGCTATGACCACGCCGCTGCTGCTCGAGCTGGAGCTGGAGGAGCTGGAAGAGCTCGAGCTGCTGCTGGAACTGGACGAGCTGCTGGAAGAACTCGAGCTGCTGGAGGAGCTGGAGCTGTTCGACGAACTCGAGCTGGTCGAGGACGAACTGCTGGAGCTCGAAGAGCCATCCAGCTCGGGCAGTAAACCGAGGTAAGTCGGCTGCTGGACGTTCACTTCCAGGTTGGTGTCTTGCAAGGTGCCGTCAGCCAAGACCGCAAAAGCCGTCACGATGCTGCTGCGTTCATTGGCGACGAAGAGATGTCGTAGGCCATCGACCAGGAGAAACGCTCGCGGCCAATTGCCGCCGGTGGAAATAGTCTGCACCAGGCTGAGGTCGGCACCCGTGGCGTCTGCCGCGAAAACCGCAATACTGTTGTGGCCGCGGTTAGAGGCGTAGACGAAACGGCCATCGGCACTCACCTGTATGTGCGCCGTCTGGTTGTTGCCGGAGTAGTCCTCTGGCAGGGTCGTCAGGCGTTGCAGTTGCGTGAGAGATCCATCGGCATTACGCGCGGCAACCACCAGCTCGCTGGAGAGCTCGTTGAGGATATAGGCATGCGAGCCGTCCGGAGCGAAGGCAACATGCCGGGTGCCGTCGCCGTTTTCCAGCTGCAGTGCCACCCGGCCGTTTTGCACCGCGTCTCCAGAGGAGTCGTACACCAGCACGGAATTTTCCCCAAAGTTGGTGGCGTAAAGGTGCTCCCCATCGGGATCCCAGCCCACCCAGTGAATCCGCGTTTGGCCGGGGCCAAAGTCCGGCTCGAATATCGCAGGGTCGCCCTCCGGCTCACCCGCCTCATCCAGGCGGAAGACCACTAATTCGCCGCTATCAAAATTGGCCACCGCCAGCTGACGCTCGTCGGGGCTGAGGGCGATGTGCGCCGAAGCGACGCCCTGGGTGGAAACTTCGCCCAATTTCTGCAGCCCACTTGCGCTGCGCGCATAAGTGGTAACTCTGCCCTGGGTCAGGGTGAGCGCATAAATCCGATCTCCCGCGCGATTGATGGCGGCAAAAGAGGGTTCGGCCACCTCGGCGAGCGCGGTGGCTGCGCCTAGGGCAGCGGGCGAACGGGTGAAATGGGTCTGATAGAGATTGCGGCTGGTGCCACCAATTAGGAGGTCCGCCGCGTCCAGCTGAACGACGCCGGAGCTGCTGGAGCTCGACGAACTGCTTGAGCTGGATGAAGAGCTGGACGAAGAGCTGGTTGAGGAACTGCTGGTTGAAGAGCTATTGGATGACGAACTCGCAGAGGAGCTGCTCGAAGAAGAGCTGCTGGAGCTGGAGGAACTACCGGACGAGCTGTTGCCACCGCAAGCACTGAGCGCGGCCGCCAAAGCCACCACACACCAAGTGCGGGGCGAGCCCGCACCGATCAAGAGATTTTTCATAGGCCGGATCCTTCAAGCATGGCGGGCGGCGGTTACCGGTCCGCTTGGTTTATTACGTTTCGCACTAATTCGTAGAGGTTTTTATCTGCGGGGCCAACTTAACGAAGTCCCCGATCGCAAACAACCGGGGAATGACGGTTTTATGACTCACAACGCATAGTTGAGTCGCAGGCAGGCGGCGGTTTACGGAATTCCGCCGGTCAGTAATTGACCCAGCTGCTGAGAGAGGAGAGTTTGAATTCTGTACCCTGGAGGCTTAGGAGAACACCATCCGCCAGTACGCGTTCCACTTGCACACCACCATTGGTGGCATCGCCGGCTCGGAGGTCGGCCTTGTTGATCACCACCAGCCCTTGCGAATAATCGTGGCGGGCATACATGAGGGTCGGGATGGTGTTTTGCACGGTTGGCGGCAGCTCGTGCAGAAAAGGTGTTTCGGCATAACCGGCCAGGGTCTCTTCGAGCGGCGCCTTGATGGCGGGTGCCGGCGCCGAAGCCGGCGATTTGCCCGCCGCCGCGGTCTTAGCCTCCGGCGGCAGAGGCACGGGGTATTGTTGCTGCCGTTTGGCCTCCTCCCACAGCGTGCGGGCGAGCTCCGCATCGACGCTGGGTTTCGCGTGAGCAGGTTTGGTCACCAGCGGCTCCTCCACCAATGTGTCGGACAGGGCTGCCTGGACTTCCGGCTCCGTCACCTCCTGGACAACCGCATCTGCCTGAACTTGATAAAGCGCCTCGATTTCCGGATTAACCCCGACCGCTGTGGTCGGAAACAGCTCGAGCTCTGGTGCGGCTGCGGCGGAAGAGACCGTCTCTGCGGCAGCCGGTGCAGTCGCCGCTATTGCCGGCGCTGAGGTCGAGGGGAAAGGCGTCGCGGGCGGCACCGGCTCGACGGCTGGCTGCACGGGCTCCGCAGGCGCCGCCGAATCCACGGCGGGCGAACGCAGCCAAAGCGCTGCCACCACGACCGCCAGCACGACGACCAAGGACCCCAGTATCGCCACTAGCCACGCAAACCGGCGCTGGCCGTCCCGGCGGATGCCGCCGTGAATCGTGTTGAGATCCGGCACCGCGTCGCGGTAGTCGCGCTCCCGGTCGGCCTTATTTAATGCATCGAGTATTAGCGACATAAACTGCCCGTTCGTTCCTCCCCGGTTCTATGGTGCGCACCCTGGAGTCTGCGATTAATCCCTCAACCATCGACAATCACCAAGCCAGGCTCCAGATCCGTGAGTGATTTTTCCACACCCAGTGCCTCATTGAGCTTGAGCAGGGTCTGGAGACCCACATAACCGNNGGGTCTGGAGACCCACGAAACCATCGTCGTTGAGGTTGTTGGCGCGCTGAAAGAGTTTGACGCGCTTTTGCAGCTGCGCGTTGAAGTGCTCGCGGGCGAGGGGAGCTCCCTGTTGATCGAGAGCGGCGAACTGCTCCGCCACCCAAGTCACCATGGGGCCGCGATCCCCGAGGCCGATCGCTTCTTTATAGGCTTCCGGCCGGCGCCATACGAAGACCATTTCGCCGGTCCAAAGACGGCCGAGTTCCGCCAGGCTGACCCGCTGCAACTGGCCGTTGACCCGCACCAAGGCTTCACTGTCCTTGATTCCGACCAGGGTGACATACCCGGTGTGGCGGTCCGGGGTGGTAATGGTAAGGACGGCGGGCCGATTGACCTCGCGGAATTCTTCCCAGGTGCCGAGCTTTTGATTTTCGCACTTGAGCCCCTGCTTGCCGACGACCCAACAGGGGTAAAGTGCTCCTTCGAACGGGACCTCCATCACGGCCAACAACTCGGCCACAGCGTGATCCTGATTGAGTTGCCACCAAGCCGCGGCGGCGGTCGGGACGGGTGTCACTGCGGGCGTTTGCGCCGGGGTCGCCGCCGGCGGAGGTGCGGCCCGAATGATACTGCCGGTGCCGACCACCGGGGCCTCATCCCGCGGCGCGGCGCGACCGGCCCCGAGAATCAGCCAGAAAATCACCCCCACCAGGAGTACCCCAAGGGCAGCTGTGCCCGCATAGATCGCGGTCTGATGGGACCTGACCGGGCTCGGCTCGGCAAACACCTCCCCCATCACCTCCACCGTCGCCTGACGGCAAATTTCCGCATCGATCTGCGACGCCTCGCGGCTGTAAGCGCCGAGGAGCATGCGATCGCAGAGCACGTTGATCAAACGCGGGATGCCGCGGCTGATCTGGTGTACTCGGCGCACGATCTTCGGCGGAAAGGGCTGCAGTCCGGGCGGTAAGCCGGCAACTGCCAGGCGGTGTTTGATGTAGGCCTCGGTCTCCTCCACGTTGAGAGGGCGCAAGTGATAACGGGCCGTAATACGTTGGGACAGCTGGCGCAGCGCGGGTTTTGCGAGGAGTTCGTTCAATTCAGGCTGGCCGACGAGAATGATCTGCAGCAGCTTTTGAGTATTGGTTTCGAGATTCGTCAACAGGCGCACCTGTTCGAGAGTGGATATCCGCAGTAACTGCGCCTCATCGATCAGAACAATGGTTTTGCGGCCTTGACTATGGTTTTGTACCAGAAATTCGCTCAGCTTGTCCGTGAGCACTTTTACACTGGTCTCGTCGGCGGCATAACCCACGCCGAACTCGTCGCAAATGCTGCACAAGAGATCGCGCGCGCTGGCGGAGGGATTCATGACGATGGCGAGATCCGCGTGGTCCGGCAGTTGCTCGAGGAGGCAGCGAATAATGGTCGTTTTACCAGTGCCCACTTCGCCCGTCAGCATCACGAATCCACCGCTGCTGACCCCATACAGCAAGTGCGCCAGAGCTTCGCGATGCTGCGTACTCATATAGAGGTAGCGGGGATTGACCGCAATGGAAAAGGCCTGTTCGTCGAGGCCAAAATAACTGTGATACATAGTGTAAAGCAGCTTGACGGTCTAACTGGTTATTGTGCGGGGATCATACCCGGATTCCCCCGGCAACATAAGTGGCCGACTTGCGCCGGCTTTCGCGCCGCGCTCGGCCGCTATCAGAGTATAAACACGTCAGAGTACAAACACGCCGCGCGGTTCAGCGCCGACGAGCAGAATGAATGGAAACGGTCCGCATCATTCCCAGGGCAGGTTGTGCAGCATTTTGCGGCGGCTCTCGATCATCTCTTCGTAAGTCTGCAATGTGACGTCGTCGGCAAAGTGGTCGCGCAGGCGGATTCGCTCCAGCTGGCGCTCCAGACAGGTGATCTCCCTCACCAATTGCTGCTTAAGAATCGACGTATCGTTTTGTTCCGCACCGAGGAACGGATTGTGGGTCACTGTCTTCATACTATTGCGCCTGTAATTATGTTTTGTCGGCTGGCTGGACGGTTCTCGCCTTTATCACCCCTTAAGCCCGGGTAGGTCTCGCTGTCTCCGAAGGGGGAGCTTATAGGATAGTTAAAAACGAAGCAGTGAGCAGGCTGCAATTCTGAATTTGGACGCGAAATCAAAAATACGGGCGCCAGAATTTTTAAGCAAATGTTCGCATCAGGTGCCTATGTGAAATTTCGAAATATTATCAACCGCTCTCTATTAGCGCCCCTCCAGAAAATCACGTGCCATATAGAGGGCCGCGATCGTGCGCGCTTCTGTGATATCACCACGCTCTAACCAGTCCGCTAATTGCGCTAGAGAAAACACCTCGAGTTCGAGCGGCTCGGGTTCGTCCCCTGGCAATTTTTCCTCGTAGAGGTCCTGCGCGAGGACTATCTGGGTGTAGTGCTGCAGGTAATTGGGCGCCTGGGTCATACACTTGAGCAGGGTCAGCTTGCCGGCGCCGAAGCCGGCTTCTTCTTTCAACTCTCGATCCGCGGCTTCGAGCAGATCCTCGCCCTCGTCCACTCGCCCCTTCGGTAGCGACAAATGGTAGTCATCGATCCCCGCGCCGTATTCGCGGACCAAAATTACGCGGTCGTCGTCGAGCATGGGGACCACGATCACCGCCGGGACACCACCGCCAAGCAATCGCTCAAAGGTACGCCGCTCACCGTTGCTGAAGCACAAATCGAGGGATTCCACCCGAAACAACCGGCTTTGGCACACGATCCCACGCTTTAATATCTCAGGTTTTGAAGGCATACTGGCCACCGATTTTTCATTCTGTTATTCGCCCATGATCGACTGGAACTCAGTGGATACCGTTTTGCTGGATATGGACGGCACCCTGCTGGACCTGCATTTCGACAACTACTTCTGGCTGACTCACCTGCCCCAGCGTTATGCCGAGTTTCACGGCCTGGACCCTGTGTACGCCCAGCGGGAACTGAACCGCTTGATCCAATCCTACGAGGGCACCCTTCAATGGTATTGCCTCGACCACTGGTCTGAGCTGGTGCGCATGGATATTCCCGCGTTAAAGCGCGAGATTCAACACAAAATTCAGGTTCGTCCGTTTGCAGAGGCTTTTTTGCGCTTTCTCAAGGAGCAGCAAAAAAAGGTCGTCCTCGCCACTAATGCCCACCGCAAGGGTCTGAGTCTCAAGCTGGAAGTGACGCAGATCGACCGCTGGCTCGACATAGTGGTGTCGTCCCATGACTACCAGCAGCCCAAGGAAGTCGCCGCGTTTTGGCAGCGGCTTCTAGAAGCGGAGAACATAGACCCGGCGCGGACCCTATTCGTTGACGATAATCTCCGCGTGCTGCGCACCGCTCAGGCGTTCGGCCTGCGCTACCTGGTTTGCATTAATCAGCCGGATTCCCAGAAGCCGGCGGCCCCTTCCGGCCAGTTTATCGACATCATCGACTTCGATGAAATCATGCCTTAGCGGCGGGCCTGGTACCAACTGCAGGTTAATGTCATGACAGAGACACCGATCAAAGTAAGGATCGACAAGTGGCTGTGGGCCGCGCGTTTTTTCAAAACCCGCAGCCTCGCCAAACAAGCCATAGAAGGCGGCAAGGTCCATATCGATGGCCAGCGCGTAAAAGCGAGTAAAGACCTGACCGTGGGCCTCACCCTGCAGATTCGCCAGGGTTTCGACGAGCGCGAAGTCATAGTCACGGCCCTCGCGGAACAAAGGCGCGGCGCGACCGAGGCGGCGCTGCTGTATCAGGAAACCCCGGCCAGTGTGGCGCGCCGCGAGCTGACGACGCAGCAGCGCAAGCTCGCCAGCGCCCTGCAGCCGGTTACCGACCGCCGTCCAACCAAAAAACAGCGGCGTCAGATCCACCAATTCAAGGAGTCCCAGTCCTGGGACTAAGGGTAAACCATGAAGTCACCCAATGCGGATCAAATCCACCGTTTTGTCTTTGACGATCGCGACATCCGCGGAGAACTCGTCTCGCTCGACGATACACTACGCGCGGCGACAGCTCACCAGAATCTGCCCGAAGGCGCGCGCGCGCTACTTGGCGAGTTTTTCGCTGCGGTGAGCCTGTTAATCGAGGTGTTGAAATTCAGTGGCACCCTCACCCTGCAGGCCCGCGGCTCCGGTCCTATTCCTCTGGTCATGGCCGAGGCCACCGATGCTCGAACCCTGCGCGGCATAGTGAAATTCGGTGAGCATCCACCGGCGGGGCCGCTCACCGGTCTGCCCCTGAAACAACTCTTGGGCAACGGTGTACTCACCCTCACACTCGATCCCACCCAGGGTCANNCGCTATCAGGGCATAGTCGCTCTGGAAGGCGATACCCTGGCCGAATGCCTCAGCCATTATTTTGCCCATTCCGAACAACTGCCGACCCGCCTGTGGATCTACGCGGACGGCGACCGCGCCGGCGGGCTCTTGCTGCAGGCGCTGCCGCCCGCCGGCGGCCGCGGACCGGACCGCGATGCATGGGAAACTGCCGAGCAGCTCGCGGATACGCTCACGCGGCGCGAGTTATTTGAGCTCGACCACAGCAACCTGCTGCTGCGCCTGTTCAACGAATTCCAGGTGCGGCTATTTCCACCGCACCGACTGGCCTTCCAATGTCAATGCTCCCGCGAGCGCGGTCTCCGGGCGCTGACCGCGCTGGGCCGCTCGGATGCTTATGCGCTGCTCGGCGAGCGAGACATTATTGAAATTAACTGCGAATTCTGCGGCGCGAATTACCGTTACGGACAGCAAGATCTCGACGAGCTATTCAGCCCCCAGGACCGGCAGTTGCACTAACTGAAACCGGCTAACACCCGCTGAAACCCATCTGCCCTCGCTGCGGAGTAAATCCATGACCCATACATCCCACCGCCGACCTCTGGTACTGCCGCCCGGTGTTGGTCGCAGCTATTCCATGGGACGAATCTCCGCCACCTTCAAGGCCGACGGCGACGAAACGGCCCGGCGTTACTCGATCTCGGAATGGTGGCTCGAACCCAATACCAAGGGACCAGGCGCACACTCTCACACGGAAGACGATGTATTTTTCGTTTTAGCCGGCACTATGAGTTTTCTGGTGGGAGAGGACTGGATCGACGCTCCGCCGGGCACTTTTGTTCTGGTGCCCGGCGGGGTATTTCACGACTTTGAAAATCGCGGTGGGGTTAAAGCCGGCGCGCTGAATATTTCCGCCCCCGGCAATTTTGAAGCGAGCATGCCGGAGATCGTCCGCTGGTTCGCGGACCATCCGCCCGAGGATGCCGGGTGAAGCGGCCGCCTGGAAAGGCTCGAGGGAAATGATACCCAACACAGGGCGGTTTTATCTGCCCATTGGCTTGATTACCTCGCGTTACAATAAAAAGATACCGAGGCGCCGCGATCGAAGGATTGCCCGGAAATTCCACAGGGAGCACAAAGTGTAGCTGCAGCGTTCGCTACGGCAGAAATTCCGGCTCCTGAGCCGTTCCCGGCGTAGTCGCCAGCTTTTCCAGAAAGCTCGCATGCAGATGGGGTATTTTTGGCAATCACATTATCTACGAACTGATCGACTTCGGATTTGGGTCGCTCTGTTCCCACGGATAATTTCCACCACTTGTCGAATATTTCCCGGACGGGTACATAGCCGTCAAGAACATATTTGTTGAAAGATTCAGCATCTGCTTTATGGGAATTTACGACGCGATCGATGTTTTCCTGCGTAAGTCTGAGCTGGTGGGAAACTCTGGTTTTACAGCCACCTACAAACTTTCCTACGTTACGCCCCAGAGCGTCATACATATAATTATTCCGATATCCAGCACCACAACCACTACCACCCAGCACCTTAAACTGAAGAGGTTTTTCATTGAATTTGTATGAAAAATAATACGCATCATCCTGCACCCGACCAGCAGGAATCTCGTTATTGGGAACCGGCCCAATGTAATCCACCTTGGTGTCGAACGACTTTTCAAAGGAGGATTTCCAAGAGCTGAGCGACCCGATCGCCCCGTTATTCAGGAAGTTGAAGTTATCCCTTACCAGGACATCCAGAACGGAAACGTAAGCGGCCTCTATCGCTACCGGCGAAGCAGTTGGATCAATGCTCAAAGTCAGCCAGTGTGTGTACTGCTTTTCAATTTCCAGGTGAAGGCCGGAAATCAACATGTAGAGATGAGAGTTGTCAACGGCACGCTCTGTCTTTTGTTCGAGTCGTTTTTTGATTCTCGCTGCATAATAAGACATATCGGCGAGCAGTTGATACTCAGCCTTCCGGGCAGCCTCGTCGCGGGAATTGTAAATATCGAGGGATAAAATCAACGCATTAAGGTCGCTCTCGGTTTCGTCCTGAAAGTTTTCTTCGACCGCGTTGATAATTTCTTCTCGCGCTTCACCTATAGCTTCCAACAGCACCTGCATCATGATTTGAGTTTCAGTCGGCCCCTGCGATCCCGCGGCGATTGCAGCAACCGACAAAAAAGGCCCCACTCCAATAAAAGATGCAAGTGTTTTACCGGCTTGCTCGCCAAATTCCTCGGTCATTTTCTCGACTATCCTATCAATCACCGCTTCTTTGAAAACCATATTGACGTTTGTTTCAATCTTCTTAATCAGCTCTTCTTTCGAAGAATGGATTTTTTGATAAATCCAAGAATCCTTTTCCTGCACCATATCGGAAAAGCTTTTGGCCGAAGCAATACTGCTGGCGAAACCGAAAATCACGCAGCTGAACAACAAGAACGCGCGGTGATAGAGAGATTTCCCCTTGCGGATCACAATAAATGAGAACATTACACACTCCTTTTTCTTCAGAGATTAGCCGGAATAACTGCAGGCAATCGGGAGTATACGAGTCAGAGATTCTCGTTCAAGTGCACAGGCGAAGAATGGCGTTGCCAACTACGCGGAGATAAAAAAAAGGCGGATGAAGCGGAGAGATGTCGCCAGGAGAAACAAAGGGTGGGTGCCACCCTTTGTGCAGAACCAGTTAGTACTTAAAAATTCAGGCGTGCGCCCACAGCGAATGTAGTGACATTTGAGCTAAGACCGACATCGAAAGTACCGGCCACAGAGTCACTGAACCAATAGGCCAACAAACCGTTGATCCCCGTGTTGCCGTCGACGATGGTGGTGTGGAAGACCTCGACTCCGCCTTCCAGTGATCGACCGAGAAATCCTCTCAAACCTGCAGCTAACACCAATCCCGAGTCTCCATCACCCTGGTCAGGCGACATGCTCTCAAATCCCAGGGTCGCGTACATGTCCATGCGGCTGTCGAAGCGGGTATGGTAACCGCCGCCCGCCTCTACGGTCGTTGAGCCACAGCCATTGTCTCCGCTAACATCCGTAAAGGCTGCCTTGGCGAACCAGCCATCTCTGATATCCAAACTGCCGTACAGGTTGATCCCATCCTGATCACAACTAAAGTTTGGATAATCAAGATCCTGAACCATATACCGCGCTCCCACGTGGGTATAGCTGACGGCCGGAGCGCGCGGCGTGTAGCCGGAGCGACGATTGGTCTGGGCCTCGGCGGCCACAGCTGCGAACGCGGCGACCAGGGAACCGATCATCAAACTGGTTTTTACGAACTTCATAATAACCCCCAAGGTTACATAGGTGAAAAACGGCGCTATATTACCACTGTCGCGAGCGCACCGACACGGGGAATACCTCGGGAATTTTTTGCGCGAGTCGGCACTAAAGTGCCGGAGTATGTTGTGCAGCGCACAGTTTTCGCAGCGGGGTGGCGGCAGTGCTTAAATGGATTTCCAGGCTAACCGCCGGTAATTGCCGCAGGAATTTTATTGAGCGGCAGAATTTCTTTGGCCGCTCCCAATTGAATTGCTTCTTTCGGCATGCCAAAAACCACGCAGGAATCCTCGTCCTGGGCAAATGTTCGGGCGCCCGCGTTGCGCATTTCCAAAAGTCCCCGGGCGCCGTCGTCCCCCATGCCGGTCATGATGATGCCCGTGGCGTTGCGCCCTGCGTGTTTGGCAACCGAGCGGAACAACACGTCGACTGACGGCCGGTGGCGGTTGATGGGTGGCCCGTCCGTGACTTCCACGTGATAGAAGGCGCCGCTGCGTTTGACGAGCATGTGGCGGCCACCGGGGGCGAGCAGCGCGAGACCGGGGATTATGCGATCGTTGTTTTTGGCTTCGCGCACTTCAATTTGCGCAATCTGGTTGAGGCGCTCAGCAAAGGTCGCGGTGAATTTTTCCGGCATATGCTGCACTATCACGAGCCCGGGGCAAACCCGCGGCAAAGCCGCTAATACAAGCTCCAGCGCCTGGGTACCACCGGTGGAAGTGCCTATGGCCACCACCCGCTCCGTGGTCTGGGCGAGCGCGGCCGGCGCCGCCGGCGTTTCCGCTGCCGGCAGATTAACGCGGGCAGCGCCAAGCGGACGGACTCTCGCCTGGGCGGCGGCGCGCACCGCTTGCGCGAGAGACGCCGCCGAATCCTGCAGAAACTGCTTTAATCCCAGCTTGGGCTTGGTAATGATTTCCACCGCGCCCGCCGCCAAAGCCTGCAGCGTCGTCTCCGCGCCCTTTTCGGTGAGGGACGAGCAGATCACCACCGGCGTCGGATGTTCGATCATGATTTTTTTTAAAAATGTGATGCCGTCCATGCGTGGCATTTCCACGTCGAGCACGATCACGTCCGGC